>CBDVAV010000091.1:0-10431 GCA_965372055.1 uncultured bacterium
AAAGCAGAAAACACGAACAGGGCATCATGTAACAGGGCAATTATGGATCCTAAACTAAACTGCCATTTTCTAAACCTTACTAATATATAGAGGAAAATAGCGATAATGGCGAAAATACCGGCATTGAGTGAGGCTACTTTGATATCATCTGCAATGGTAGCACCTACTTTATTAGAACTGGAAATGGTAAAATGTTCCGAATCAACTTTTGAATCATCCCTTACGAACGATTTCCCGGTATAATTTTCAAGGCCACTAATTAACGCCCTTTGCACAGTGGCATCGGCAGAATCAGATTCATCATCTACCAGGTAGCTAGTGGTTATTTTTACAACATTATTTCCCCCAAAAGTCTTTACCTCAGTGCCGGTGCCCTGGAAATTTGGAACCAATGATGTTTTCATGTCGGAGGCCACCACTGGATCACTGAAAGTTACCACGTAAGACCTGCCCCCTTTGAAATCAACGCCCAGATTAAGCCCGTTTAGTGAGATCAGAACAATACCAATCGCGATAAAGGTTGAAGAAAACAAGTAGGCTATCCTCCTTTTCCCAATAAAATCAAAACCGAACCTGGATAAAACCCCAAGGGAGAATGGTGTGGTGAAAGAGACCTTACTGTCATCGCCTTTCCTGACCATAAACTCGACAATCACCCTGGTAATGAAAACTGAAGAAAAGAAGGAGCAGGCAATACCTATCATCAAAGTAATAGCGAAACCCTTTACGGGGCCCTGACCAAGTGTATTTAATATCAAGGCAGTTAAAAAAGTAGTTACATTTGAATCAATAATAGAGCTATATGCTTTTTTGTAACCAGTCGAAATTGACTCTCTAAGAGGAATGCCTTTCCTAAGTTCTTCCCTTATTCTTTCGAAGATCAGGACATTGGCATCAATTGACATACCAATGGTCAGTACAATCCCTGCAATGCCAGGCAGGGTTATCGATGCATTAAGTTGGGCTAAGATCCCCAGGATGAAAAATACGTTGAAAACGAGCGCAAAATTTGCCACGAACCCACCTTTCGCATAGTATGCGAACATAAAAAACACTACTATTAGGAGTCCTGAAGCAATTGAAACAATGCCCTGTTGTTGTGCCTCTTTACCTAAGGTGGGTCCAATAATAGCTTCTTGTATTATTCTGGTGGGAGCAGGCAATGAACCGGCTTTTAATATGTTTGCCAGGTCTTTGGCTTCATCAAGGGTAAAATTACCAGCTATTTGAGAGTTGCCATTTGGTATTTCGTTTATTACATTGGGCGCTGAATATACATAATCATCCAATACAATTGCAATTCTACGATTAATGTTATCAGCAGTCAGCCTTTTCCAAATTTTAGCACCGGTGGCGTTCATCTGCATTGAAACAGCAGGTCTTGTGGCCTGATCAAGAACTTGGCGGGCATCCGTAATCACCTCACCTGTCAATGGGGCTTTCCCCCCTCTGCCGGTACGCACCACATGCAGCTCAAGATGTGGCTCCCCTGACCCACCATGATCGTGAGGTTTAACATCCCATAATAGTTTTAAAGTCCTGGGCAATAATGCTTTTATGTCCAATCGACGTAATATCCGGTTGATCTTGGAAGTATCTTTTACGTTATAGACCAGT
Source organism: uncultured bacterium (assembly GCA_965372055.1). GTDB lineage: Bacteria > Bacteroidota > Bacteroidia > Cytophagales > Cyclobacteriaceae > CBDVAV01. The sequence goes on from CBDVAV010000091.1 coordinate 1,618, forward strand.
CCTTCATTGCTTTGTAACAATGCGAAAATTGGAGACACTTGCTGGGATAGCGAATCAAGTAAATTGGAAGTCGTATCCCCAGCCAATTGCCTGATCAATTCATTCGCACTTGTATCAGTAGGTTGGACCTGTGTCGTATCGGTTGAGGGTGCCAGTAGATCAGCAAGATCATCTTCCAGTGGGTTCTCGATGCCTTCCACGCTTACATTTAAATTCTCCAACACAGACTGTGCATTCTGCTCTTTCACCAGCAGGTCGTTTATCGCGATAAGGGAGTTGTTGAATTCCTGAGGGTCTGCAACCTCCCAGAATTCCAATTTTGCAACCCCCTGCAAAAGTTTTCTGACACGCTCCGGATTATCAGCCCCCGGAATTTCGACCTGTATTCTTCCTGTACCTTGAAGCCGCTGGATATTAGGTTGCGATGTGCCAAACCTGTCAACCCTGGTGCGAAGGATATTAAAAGAACGGCTAATTGCATCTTCTATTTCCGCCTCTATAATGGTTAAAATCTCTTCATCGGAAGAGTCGAAATCGATCCTGCCGCGATTCGCTGCATTGGCAAATACTTCACTCAGTTTTGCGTCCGGGTTTATTTCCTGAAAAGCAGTGTAAAATAGTGAACTAAAGCTTTCCTGGCTGGTTCTTTGATCTTGTGTGGCTTTTCTTATTGCTGCCAGAAAACCTGGATCTTCGTTATTTCCACTCAATCCTTTCAATATATCAACCGGGGATATTTCCAGTATTACATGCATTCCCCCTTGTAAGTCAAGGCCAAGATTGAGCTCTGTTTCCTTTATTTCCTGAAAAGTAAAATCGGCCCCGAATAAAGTATAAATAGGCTCGTTCCAAACCGAATCGAGGTAATTCTGCTTTTTAATGAAATCTGTTTTGCCATTTTCATCCGTGGCAAATTCAAGGGCGTCTTTCTGAATACCTCTTGATACCAGCGTAAACGAGAGGTAATAGAGGCATAAGACGGTTACTATAATTGTTAAAACTACAACTGCACCTTTGTTCTGCATGATAATAAGATTTTAGAATTTTAGATAGTTAAAAATTTAGATAATGATTTTGCTGTTACCAATGCTGGCGCAAAATTTAAGGGGCGTTTGGTGAGATGACCCTTTTGAACAATCGCCTAAAAATCTCGTCTTGTTGGGTATTTTGTTCATCCTCAATTTCTCCGGTATCGTCCTCATCATAGGTGATGTTCATCAATAACAAAGGCTGATAGATAACAGTGAGATGGGCTGAAGAAGAAATTGCATGATGTTCGATAGAAAGGCTTTTTTCACTATCGCTCTCGTGAGAATCAGGATTTTCCTGATCTGAATTAGTGCTAACCTGATTCCCATTATCCTGAATAGGCAGGCCTTCTGAAGAAAAAGTGCCCATTAAGCTTATCAGGAGACATAGAATGAAAACGGTTACTTTATTGCATTGCGATATTTTGGAAAAGTTTTTCACTGTCAAGCTTGCAAAGTTATAAAAAAAAGATAAGAACGATCACAGATTATTATAGTTTGGATTTGAAGTAAGCTACCAGAACTTCTACAGCTGTACCGGACTGGCCGTTGTTGGGGATTATTATATCTGATACAGACCTGAATGGTTCAATGTATTTTTTGTAGGATGGTATTGCATGGTTTCTGTAACGATATAGAACATCATCCAAATCATAGCCTCTTTCTTCATTATCACGAGTTATTCTCCTTTCTAACCTAAGGTGGTCTTTGGCTTCTATGAATATTTTTAAATCCAGAAGCCTGGAAACTTTTTCAAACGAAAAGACAAAAATCCCTTCTGCCAATATGATAGGTGCCGGGGTCAATGTAATGGTTCTTGGCAGTTTATCAGGGTTATTATAGGTATACTCTTGTCTTTTTACTGTTTTGCCATCAATCAATTTGGTTATGTCCTTCGCATATTCTTCAATATCAATGGAATCAGGAGTATCGAAATTTTTAATTCCATTTTGATCAACAGGTTGTTGATCTCGCGGGATATAATAATTATCCTGTGAGATCAAACAAACCTCTTCTTTGGAAAAATATTCCATCACCTTATTTAAGATATATGTTTTGCCTGATCCGCTACACCCTGTGATCCCTGCAACCAAAGGTTTACCCATTCACCAAATTTAATATATTTGGTACTACCACGAATTTAATGGGAAAAGTAAATCACAAATCACAAAACAACCAAATCACAAATAAATTTCAATAACTCAAATTTCAAAAATAATGCTTTGAAAAAAAGCCTATGCATTTAGTAATAAAAACATGTAAATTATTGATTAACTGGTGTTTCTGTCGTTATAATGAAAATCGGGTGGATGGAAAATTGAAATGATTTGAATATAATAAAATTGTATTATGTGCCAAAGGGATCCCTATGGGGGAAATTGTATTTTGGATATTCAGTATTACACTTCCACTAAAATAACAGTAGAACCATATATTTTAGGCCTTGTGTCGTTAAAATCTTAAAAACCCAACCAGTTTTTCAATGGCCCTGGCTCTGTGGCTGAACTGATTTTTAGTTGCGAGCGGCATTTCCGCGAAAGTTTTTTGAAACCCATCAGGCTCAAATACAGGATCATAACCAAAACCTTCAGACCCTCTGGGGGATAGGGTTATTTTTCCTTCAACAACTCCTTCAAATTGCATTTCTTCATCTTGGCTCAAAAAAGTAATTACAGTGCGAAATCTTGCTTTCCTGTTTTCTTCCCTTTTCAAGTTTTTCAATAACAATTGAATGTTTTTATTGCTATCAGATGGCGATCCAGCGTAGCGGGCAGAAAATACCCCTGGGGCTCCGTCAAGCACTTCCACTTCCAAACCGGTATCATCAGCAATACTGTTCAGGTTATAAGTATCAAAGATATACCTGGCTTTTTGTAAAGAGTTTCCTTCTAAAGTATTTTGGGTTTCTGGTATATCTTGAAAAAAGCCAATATCCTCAAGGCTGAGAACTGTGAACCCATCCCCCAACAGTTTTCTGAACTCAATCAACTTGCCAGGATTATTGGTGGCCAAACAAATTTCAGAATACTTCAATAGATTTATTTCGTGATAAAAGAATCAATAATCAGCAAATTGATTTGACCAGACAAAAAATCCCGATCTATTTAATGGTCACCAGTTCAACATCAAAGGCAATTACCGTATTAGGGTTAATAAATGACCCAGACCCTCGTGTGCCATAAGCAAGCCCCGAGGGAATAAATATTGTTGCTTTATCTCCAATACCCATCAGTGGTATTGCAATATCCCAGCCTTGGATAACCTGTCCGGCACCCACTGTAAACTCAAAAGGTTGATAATCCCGGGATCCATTAAAAATATTATTATCAATTGCTGTCTGTTCTATACTTGTATCAAACACTGTCCCATTCAGTAAAAACCCCACGTAATCTACAGCCACGACTTGTCCGGGGTTGGGTTTGGTATTTCCAAAAGTATCATTAAAAACGATCCTCATCCCTGAAGGATCTACAGTTGCCGTTAATCCATTGTCAGCAATGTATTTATCAATAATGGTAATATCAGCGGTGAGTTGTTCTTCGAATGTAGGGGCAATATCATCATCACAGGCACTAAGTGCTATGAATGAAGTAAAAATGAAAATCTTTATGAATTTGAACTTGGTTTGCATAATCTAATGATTTATTCTTTCTGGTTATTTTACAACATCCACTAGCTCAACATCAAAAACCAAAATAGAGTTTGATTTAATTGTTTTATCTACTTCTCTTGGGCCATAAGCCATTCCCGAGGGAATATACAATCGGGCTTTGGCTCCTTTATTTAATAGCTTGATCCCTTCATCCCAGCCTTTAATCACTGCTCCAGTACCCAAAACAAATTGATAGGGGATATAGGGAGTCCTGGCCCGGTCATATATGTTTTGCTTTTTCGCTTCCGACTCAATGCTGGTATCAAAATATGCACCATTAAGAACCTTGCCAATATAATCTACCTTTACTGTTTCCCCTGATTTTGCCCTATCGCCTTTTCCATCTTTAAGAATTGTGTACCGGAGGCCAGTTTCAGATTTCTCAGCGTTGATATTATTTCCTTTCAAAAAATCATCAATTATCGCGATATCATTTGCGAGTTGATTTTTCCTTTGGACTTCAGAAGCTTCTTGCTGCTTTCTGTTTTGTTCTTGTTGCCATTGGCCAACCTGTTCCTGAGACCAAATGTCCGCAACACCTACTTTAAAAGTTATGTAACTTCCCCGTGCTACGGTATCTGGCAATGGGATTTTAAAGGTTTCTTCATAGACTTTTTCTGCCAGGATTTCAAAATGCATACTATCGCCCTTTTGAAGCAGTTTAAAGCCTTCCTCCAAGCTGCCATTATCAGAAAAATTTTCAGTTTGATATAGAACAGGTACTGGTGCTCCTTGTGAAAATGTATTGTACATCTCTTGTCCTGTATCGTCTTGGTATGCTAGGTTCAGAATTAAAACCTGTCCGTTTTGAGGTATGGCCCCATCTCCCCGAGTTATATATTTGTACTTAAATCCGCTTTCTGTTGTTACATACTCCTGATCATTTGAGCAAGAAACAATTGCGCCAACCAACAACACTAAAAATAGTTGACGGTTAATTATTTTAGGCATTGGTTTTAATTTCTTCAGATTTCAGCTCACTCGCGTATTCATGCACTGCTTTTTCAAAATTCTCCACTACTTCTTTAAATGGCAGGTTTGATCTTCCACCTGCAGCATTTTTATGTCCACCACCATCGAAGTGCTTGCGGGCAAAATCGTTTACAGAAAAATCACCTACAGATCGGAACGACATTTTTACATGGACTTCCCTGTCGATGATCAGTGCCGCCAATTTTATATCCTTTAATGACAGTGCAAAATTTACCAGGCCTTCTGTATCACCTGTTTTGGAATTAAACCTCCTCAAATCACTAACAGAAATGGTAATATAGGCTACATTCAGTTCATCAATTACTTTTAATCTTTCAGTAAAGATAAATCCCATAAATTTCAATCTGTCCAATGAATTATTATCATAAATGAACTTTGCCACTTTATTGACATCTGCACCCAACTGCATCAATTCCGCGGTTATCAGGTGTACTTTTGCCGTGGTGTTTGGATGTTTAAAACTACCGGTATCAGTCATAATGCCAGCATATAGCATCTCTGCAATTTCACAGTCGATCAATTCCTTCTCACCCATTTCAACAATTAGCTCAAATATTAGCTCTGCAGTAGATGAAGCGCCCACATCCCAAAATGTATAATCCGCAAAATCTTCAGGGTCTAAATGGTGGTCAATCAAAACCTTCTTCCCTTTGGATTCTTCTACCTTGTACCTCATATCGTTTATCCTTTTCAAACTTGAAAAGTCAAGGCAGAATATTATCCCGGCATTTCGAATCAACTCAAAAATTCTCTCTTTGTTAACTTTATTATAAACCAGGACGTTATCATTTCCCGGCATCCAAGTCAAAAACTCAGGGTAGTCTGAAGGGGTTATCACATTTACTGAATGGCCCTTCTTTTCAAGAAACCTGCCCAGGGCTAAAGAAGATCCCAGAGCATCCGCATCTGGTTTGTGATGTGTTAGGATAACAATTGCTTTGGGAGATGTTAATTCGGCTTTTAAAAAAAATGTGTCTTGCATTTGCTGTTCCTTCTGGATATAATTTCCATGGAAAATTTGTGAAGTGCAAAATTGAAAATAAAATTTCTTTCTGCAAAACTTAACTCAACCCTAATTTCATACTAAATAATTTCAAGGTGGACAATTTTCATCCTACCTGGCTTTGCTTTTTGATATTTGTTATAATTTAGAGGCTTAAATTAAAATTAGAATATGCCAGAAAACATAACCTTCACCATGATCAAACCTGATGCGGTATCAGCAAGGAATGCAGGTGCAATCACTAAAATGATAGAAGAAGCAGGATTTAGGATCGTTTCAATGAAACTAGTAAAAATGAGCAGGAAAAGGGCTGGCCAGTTTTATGCTGTTCATAAAGAAAGGCCTTTTTACGAAGACCTTTGTAACTACATGTCATCAGGGGCTATCGTGCCAATGATCCTTGAAAAAGAAAATGCTGTCGAAGATTTCAGAAAATTGATTGGTGCGACCAATCCCGCTGAAGCAGAGGAAGGAACAATCAGAAACCTGTTTGCAGAATCAATTGAGGCAAATGCCATTCACGGTTCTGATTCCGATGAAAATGCAGAAATTGAAGGAAGGTTCTTTTTCTCTGAGGTTGAGAGATTTTAGATTTCACAAATATCACTCTCATGATTAAACTGGCTGGTGTTTTGGATCCTCCAACTCGATCCAAAAGTTATTGTACCCAATCCCTAAATGCAATTTAATTTTCCTTAACTGCAAAAGGTCTAAAATCGCCAGGAAATTAAAGATCACGGCAATTTTGACAGGGTTATTTGAAATGATATCCATAAAAGATACCCGGGGTTCTGTTTCCAAGGATTTTAATAGAATGTCTTTTTGATTTTCTATAGTATAAGGATATTGAATGACTTCATGTATTGGGCGGTTTTTTTGGTCTTCGAACCGGACAACCGCATTATTGAAGACTTTCAATAACTTATATAAATCTAGGTTTTGCAATTCCCATTCAACATTGGATTTATCAGATAGCAATTTAATTTCATTGATCAAATTGCCCCTTTTCTCCAACTGGTACCGATTCTCCTCAAGTTTGACAAAATCCCCGATTACAGCCTTGTACTTTTTGTATTCCAGTAGATGTTTCACTAATTCATCCCTTGGATCAATTTCATTGCCTTCTTCGTCCAGCACTGGCCTTGGCAACAACATTTTGGACTTAATTCTCATTAGAGTGGCTGCAACAAGGATAAATTCGCTGGCAATATCGATATTCATTTTCTCCACCTGGCTGATATAATCGAGAAAATCATCGGTGATTTTATAAATGGGAATATCATAAATATCCAGTTCATCTCTTTCGATGAAGAACAGCAACAGGTCGAAAGGACCTTCAAATAATGGCAATTTGATTTCGTAACTCACCTTGGCAAAGATAAAACCACCTCAAATTTATTCCTTAAGTTATAGCATCACACTGAAAGTGAAAAAAAAATGTAAATTTGTTGAATTAAAATTAGTAAATAGCTTTATTTAAACACATTTGTCTAAAACGTTGTTTTAACAATTACTTTGCTAATATAAATTGTCATTATGCAAATTCAGCCCGGAAAATTACTCGCTACGATTGAAAGCCCGGATGACATAAAGAAATTAAATCAAGTTCAACTAATTCAGCTTTCCAATGAGCTCAGACAATTTATTATAGACAATGTTTCCGTTTACGGTGGGCATTTCGGGGCAAGCCTTGGGGTTGTGGAACTTACGGTTGCCTTGCACTATGTATTCAATACCCCCTATGATCAATTGGTATGGGATGTTGGACACCAGGCCTATGGCCACAAAATATTAACCGGCAGGAGAGACGTATTCCATACCAACAGAATGTACAATGGAATCTCAGGATTTCCGAAAAGAATGGAGAGTGAATATGACACTTTTGGTGTCGGCCATGCTTCAACCTCCATTTCAGCTGCACTCGGAATGGCAACTGCTTCCAGGCATCAAGGCGCTGATGACAAGCAACATATTGCAGTAATTGGAGATGGTGCAATGACAGCGGGGATTTCATTTGAAGCAATGAACCATGCCGGGGTTTCCAATTCCAACCTGTTGATAATTTTGAATGATAATTGCATGTCTATTGATCCCAACGTTGGGGCCCTAAAAGATTATCTTACTGACATCACCACATCACCTACCTATAATAAATTAAAAGATGAAGTTTGGAACTTGCTCGGTAAGATCAGCACATTTGGAAAAAACGCGCAAGAGGTGGTTTCAAAAGTTGAAAATGCTGTAAAAAGATTCTTATTGCACCATAGTAACTTATTTGAATCATTAAACCTTAGATATTTCGGACCGGTTGATGGCCATGACATTGATCATTTGGTCAACATCCTAGAAGATATGAAGGGAATAGCCGGGCCAAAGATCCTACATTGTATAACCGTGAAAGGGAAAGGGTTCCGTGAAGCAGAAAAAGACCAGACTAAATGGCATGCGGCCCCTGGGAAGTTCGATAAAATCACCGGGGAGATATTTAAGAAAGTCCATTCTACACCAAAACCCCCGAAGTATCAGGATGTTTTTGGTGAGACGTTAGTGGAACTGGCCAAGGAAAATGAAAAGATAGTTGGTATTACCCCAGCTATGCCCTCAGGATCTTCAATGAATATCATGATGAGGGAAATACCTGACAGGGCTTTTGATGTAGGCATAGCTGAACAACATGCAGTTACCTTTTCTGCAGGTATGGCAACACAAGGCATGATACCTTTTTGTAACATCTATAGCTCTTTTATGCAACGGGCCTACGATCAGGTAATCCACGATGTTTGTATACAGAACCTTCCGGTGAATTTTTGTCTTGACCGGGCAGGATTTGCTGGTGCGGATGGCCCCACCCACCACGGGGCATATGATTTGGCATACATGAGGTGTATCCCGAATATGATCGTCTCAGCACCAATGAACGAAGAAGAATTGAGAAATTTGATGTATACTGCTCAATTGCCAAGAGAATGCACTGCTTTTACTATTCGGTATCCCAGGGGTGGGGGAGTTATGACCGAATGGAGGAGGCCATTCAAAAAAGTAGAAGTAGGAAAAGGCAGAATTATCAGGGAAGGGAAGGATTTAGCAATTCTTACCATTGGACATATAGGTAATTACGCTGTTGAAGCCTGTGAAAG
>CBDVAV010000092.1:0-10384 GCA_965372055.1 uncultured bacterium
GGGGTTGATCCGAAGGGTTGAAATGGCTTTTGAGGGTCTAGCTTTGCCTGGTCGTTCTGTAATACCAAATCCCTCACACCCTGCACACTGACTGAAATATTGATCTTTCGTAATGACAGGTCTTTGAGCTTTTGGTAATTGAAATTTTTAAAGTCCGGGTTCAGTTTTACTACCATCATCGGCCAATTGGTATTGAAGTTACCCTCCAGTATCCCAGGATTGAAATCCACTATCGGGGGAAGCTCTGGGTTGAGGGTGATGGTAAATTCAAGCATCCCGGGGAAATGTTCTTTGTCGGTTTTTGTTACTATTGCATCAGATGGCTCAATCCATTCATTTCCCCCGCTGAATTGGAATTTAAAAATCTCTTTTGATATGTCCCTGGGCTGGTCTTCCAGTGGGCTAATATTTTTAACTATATCGTGTACTTGATCCAGGGATTGGTTTAACTCCAATGATAGGGTGACCACCCTCCGGCCTTCTTTCAGGAGAAGAATGGGGGAAGCAATGGCAAACCCAATCTCAGTTTCATACATGGTTTGGCGGTCTAAAGGCTTGTCGAACTGGCTTTCCCCGAAAGTATTCCATTTGGGTTCATCTTCTTCCAGCGCCTTACCTTTACCATCCGCCGAATTTGCCACATCAGCAGCGTAAATTCTCCCCTTTCTATTGTCAGAATGGTCAACAAATACAGTTTTCAGATTCTCGATCACTGCATCATTTACAATTATCTCTTTATCTGTGAGGTAAAACAGATCCTTGTCTGAAGCATCTTTGCCAGCTTGAAGCCATGTCCCTTTTTCAACCCGGTGACTTTTTACATTCCTGGCCAGTTCAAAGATCACATGCACCAGGTCGGGGGTAGCCTTTCTTGGCTGTAACCTCAACACTTCCTTTAAATAGAAATCAAGGTGTTTTCTAGTGAGGCTGTTAAGGTGGTGCTGGGCATGTTTAAAGATTTTAAGAAAAGCATAAAATAGGGCTAAATATGGTTTTTGCGTGGCATTTAGATCAAGGAAAAATGGTCTCCAGTCACCTTCCTTTTTATTCTCCAGGTTATAATATTGCAATTGAGTTGCATATTTCCGGGCAAACTCAAGAATTTCTTCGCTGCTTCTTTCATCAATTCTTATGTTTTCAGGATCCAGGGCTGAAAGGATCCTTTTGGACTGGCTGGTGCCATCCCTCATTAAAGGATTTATTAGTTTTTTTGCCCTGCTCATGGTCTATATATTTGTTCCCTCTATAAGATAAAATGGATAAACAATATTGCTCCTGGTATTTGATGCACTGATTACATAATTGATGGTGATCATGATTTTTCCTTCCTGGGCTTTTTCTGCATTTAGCGTGATCTCTTCTACTTCTATTCTAGACTCATAGTACAATATTGAAGTTTTTATCAGGTCTATGACATAGGATTCAAGTGTACTGGTTAAGGGTTCAAATGATAGACTGTCGAGGTTGCACCCAAAGTCCGGTTGCATTACCCTTTCCCCTGGCCTGGTACCCAGCAGTATTTCCAGGCTTTTCTGGATATCATCTTCATCAGCTGTCATTGCTACTCTCCCTGGTTGCACTGGTTTAGTAACTTCAGGTGGAATCAAAAATTCAGGTGGAAAACTCCAACCCCTGCCCAGGAAAGAAGTGCTTTCTGTTAACGATCCCTTGTTTTTTTCTTCCTCCATAATGAAATTGTTTATCCTATCAATACTGTTGGGCATCCAGCGACTATACTGCCGCCATGGGCTGTCGGATCTCCCATACGGGCTGCAGGCATCCCTCCTATCATCACAGAAGTTGAGCCATTGACAATACTGTCCGGTGGCCCAGCACAGGTGGCCATATCACCTACCCTGGCAGCAGGCATCCCCCCGATCAGCACTGTTGGTTCTCCAGGGGGCATAATTGGCCCACCAACGTGTGGAGGTGCCGGTGGTGTTACCATCGGACAACTATGCATGTCCCCTGCCCTGGCCGCTGCCATTCCCATAATTTTATATCTATTTAATTAATTTGAACTAATGATCCTTTTAAAACTGCCACTGCCCCGGTAGATATTTCAGCTCCCGCGCCCCCATCTGCCTTGAGCTCCGCGGATGCTGCTATATTTATATTCACCCCTTCCAGGTTGATATCACCGGTGGCTTTCAGATTCAAGTCTTTTGCCGCTTCCATAGTAATGCCATCCCCTGACATTTCTATTTTATTGTCATTTTGGTCTTTAATCGTGATCCCTTCATCCTTATCACTTAAGGATATTTCATTGCCCGATGGGGTACAGATTAGAACACTGGGGTCTTCATCATTGAAAAGGATTTTCATCCCGCTTTTTGTAATAATCCCCTTTTCATAATTATCGTCACTGGCCACCAGTGGTGCGGGTTTTGCGCTGCTGTGAAACATACCCAATACCACTGCATTCCTCGGATCATCATTCAGAAAACCAAGTACCACTTCATCATCCACTTCCGGCATAAAAAAAATACCCCGGTTGTCCCCTGCGTCAGGGGCAGCTACCCTTGCCCAAATGCCATCTTTTTGTTCAGATATTGCAGGTGTTTTAACCAATATCCGGTGTTCACCGTCCGGATCTTTCCCCACCTGGTTGACAATGCCAATTTGTAATCCATTTATTCCTGGAACCAATCCACCTGCAGGAGGAGCGGTCACCCCATATTTTTCTGCAAACCAATCCGGAGAAAGGCCAAATTGAATATCCGTGGTCCAATTCCCCTCGGAGATCTCGTGCCTAATTGAAGATACATAGACATTCCCATTGAACCTGTCCCCAAGTCCGGCAATGGATATTACCAGCCCAGGTTTCATTCCAGACAGCCCCTGGCACAAAATTCTTCCTCTCACCCTGGCCACTCCTGCTTTTAGGAACCTGGCATCAGACCAGGCTTTAAGCTCCTGGTCTGGGATTTGGCCTCCATGCTTAAATTCCAGGGCCTTTGGTGCAGCCACAATGGAAAGGTCTGTAGGGGCGAGGTTTCCGGGGTCTGTGATCTTGGGGTCTTTACCCTTTTCTTCCAGCATGGCTTGCCCAGATGGATCCCAGGAAAAGCTTTTTATCGCATTGTATTGTGTTCGGGCTTCTACTTCAGCTTCAAGTTCTATTATGGAATCACCATACACCAGTTCAGTTGATGCAGGTTGGGCGGGATCAGGGGATACCAAATTTATTTTGCCCTTGTCAACGATAATTAATTTCCCATTGGCTTCCGCCCGGCTCAATATGAAATCCCAATCCGTGGTTTCAAACTGGACCATTTCCTTATGTTTCACAGCGGTAGGCTCAATCTCTGTTTCAAGTTCATGATTCTTGACAATCCCCTCTATTATATCACTGTCCTTTACTTCATAGTAGTAATCGCTCTTTCTGCCAACAGTCATTTTTACAGATGCGTCCCTGCACTCTACAATCAGGACGGAATATCCGTTCTCTTTGATTTTGATGCTGTGTTTTGTAATGATACCGGTGAATATATCATCATTTTGAGATTCGTATCCTGCCTTTATAGTCAGTTCATTTCCTGGGATAAAGTCTCCCGATGCGCTTACTTCGAAATCGCCCGCTGGTGCATCTCCGTCTTGCAGGGTTATTTTCGCGTAAGGTATCCTGTTCACTTCCTTCATCACCAGAATGGAAACAATTCCAAATGGCTGTTTCGGTTCCTCTCCATCTACCAGTAAGGTATAGGTAATCAGTCCTGAAGTTTCCAGAATATCAGTGTTCATGCTATCTTTTTATCCAATGGCGGGAAATATATTTTTAGGCCGACCGGCAGCTTTCTGAAATTCATAAGCTTGTTCACTCTGGCAACTTCCAGATAATATCTGGCATCCCCATAGATCTTATGTGTCAAGAAGGGGAGCTTATCACCTTGGATTACAGTACGGACATGGGTAAGGTCAGGGGACGATTTATTAGTGGTTTTCGCTTCAGTTTTTTTATCAATGGAAGCAGTAAAAGTAGCATTGGCGATAGCACGCAAGGGAGTACCGCTAGGGTCAAATAAAGTATACTTTATTTCTACTTTATCCAGTCTGCCTTTAAATAAATCCTTGGGTGCCTTATGCCCCCAGACTATCTTTACATATCCGGGCTCATGTACCTTGCCATCATAATTATACACCACCTTCATAAAGCGGCCTATTTGATCTGGGACACTTTCTGGCTTTTTGGTACTTAAAAGGTTGGTACCAAAAGAAATTTCATTGCTAAATACCCCTGTGCTGTCAAAAACGAACCTCAGGTTCAGTGTTTGAGGAGGTATCCTGTTGAACTTCTTTTCTCCTTCCTTTTCATTGGCGGCTTTCTTACCTTCGGAATATTCAATTTTATAACTTTCCGAATAGTCTTGCGGATTGATCAATGCCTGATACTTGTCCTTTTCAATTTTGTACTCTTTATCTTGACAAGAATATATTGTTAGTTTTTCCAGTTTTCCTTCCGCGAATCCAAGCATTATCTTTCTTCTTTTTCTTTAAGTATTTCCATTACCTGCTCCACGCACTCGGCGACTATGGATTCTACTGATGGAATTTCATTATTGGAATCCACAGCCGTGGCTTTCCCGCTATCCTCACCAATAGAGGTTTTGATCACCAGCTCTTTGATCTCTATAGACATGACATATAAATTTTAAATAGTTATTGCTTTAAAAAAGTTGTACTTGAGCTTTACCGTTTCCATCACCAGTGAATTTTCATTGGCATTAAATCCGGATACCGACCATTCCACGGGATAGGCGTTGACCACGTACCAGGCAGAAACTGGTATATGCAGATCATTCAGCAAGGTGATGGTCACATTGGTGGGTTTGAATTCAAAATTGTGAATGGCAAGCTTGCACCAGTGTACAATCCCAGATCCAATGATTTTTCCCCTTTTGAAGGTCAGGTCGTTGAACTTCAGCCCTTTGGGAAGTTGATGGGCAAACCTGTTCTCGCCGCCTTCCTGAAATGATTCCGTGTCAACGGTTACGGTCAGTCCGGAAATTTCCTGGAACATGATATCATTCGGTGTCTGGGGAAATAACTCGAACACCGCCATGAAATGAAACCCTACCGCTGGATACTGCAGAAAACTCATGGTAAAAGCTTATGCATGTTCAATGGTAAGCCCTTCATGGGCCAGTTCAATGGATTCGATGGCCACTTCGTTACCATCGGCTTTTAAAGTAGGGTTTTCAACCTTGGTGGGCCAGGCATTTTTTACCTTCCAGGTAATGACCGGGCTATGGGTTTCATCCAGCAAGCTAATGATCAAGTCCCTTCTCTCAATGGTATTGAGATTGACATCACTCCACCAGGTATAATAATCCGAATCCCCCTTGAATACCCCCCGTTTCATGGTGATATTACTGTCTTTCTGTATTCCGGGCATTTTCATGGTATGCTCGGGGGCCAAACCGTGGCGGTATTCAATTGCCTGGGTTTCAGTATTCATTCCTGAAACTTCCGAAAATTCTATTTTTGCTCCACCCCATTCTATCTGGAAGTGAAAAACCGGTATTGGATAATCTGCCATAATATTTAAGTTTTATGTTTTTAAGTTTTATTTATTATTGTATCGATTAGGATTCCTGTAATTTGTGTGAGAATTTCAGGATAATAAATTCTGCCGGGCGGACGGCTGCCATCCCGATCTCAATATTCATCCTGCCTTCCAGGATATCCACCGTGGTCATGGTTTTACCCAGGCCAACATTTACAAAGAATGCCTGGTCGGTTTTTGCTCCGGCCAATGCCCCTGCACGCCACAAACCGGTGAGGTAGTTTTCTATCATGGCCTTGATCCTTACCCAGGTATTGGCATCGTTGGGTTCGAACACCACGAATTCGGTGGCTTTCTTTACCGATTCTTCCACCATATTGAACAATCTGCGCACTGGAATATACCGCCATTCGTTGTCGTTCCCTGCCAGGGTACGGGCACCCCATACCATCACCCCTTTGCCTGTGAAAGCACGGATGGCATTGATGGATTTGCCACTGGTGGGGTCAACATTGAGGCCTTCCTGGGCTTCATGAGTAATTTTTATTGAGGGCTCTATCACCCCTGTAAGGGTAACATTGGCCGGGGCTTTCCACACACCCCTGTCATTGTCTACCCGGGCATAAACACCTGCCATAGCCGATGAGGGGGGGAAGGTAACATTGAGTTTTTTTAAATTGGCTATGATCAAATTATACAACACATTATCCTCCGATTTAACCACTTCCAGGGTTTGGGATGAACCAGAACCAGTGGTTTTGGATTCTGCGGCAAGTATTGTGAACTTATCATCAGTAATAGTTGAGGCTTTTGATTTAACCGCAGTTTTGAACGATGTTTCAGTCGCATATTCCGTCCCGATAATTGATGATCCATACAAACTATCAAATTGGAGTTGTGTAAGGGTTTTATCACCATCCTCAGCACCTGCACTTTCACTGGTATTACTCTCAGGAGCCAGTTTGTTTACGATTGCGTCTGTCAAAGTAAATTTACTGGCCGCTGTGATCCCAGATAAGGTAACACCAACATCTTTATCTTTGTAGTGATAGTTCAAGGTGGTTTTGAGCCAGGGATAATAGGCGGCCCCATATTTATAGTAATCAGAAGATATTTCCCTGAATTTAACTATCGGGTCATCATTGCCATCTGGCAGGAATACATCTGCTATGGTAAACCTATCTTTCAACTTATTACACTGGGCAAGCCCTTGTGAATAAAGGGTATTGAAGACTGCAGATGAGTCCAGATTAGTAGCATCAGGAAATATGATCAAAGTAGGTTCGTCCTCTTTTTCAATCAAGTCCAAACCATCTTTTAAGTCACCCTCACTAATGGATCCACCGTCATATTTTCCCACGGAAACGATGTAGCATGGGCCACCGCCATTCATGAAATACATCTTCATGCCATAATACATGAGGAATATGGATTTTTCATCATCCTTGAGTTCATTGGCTTTTACGGTCCTGTTACCATCGGCATCCGTGGATACAGACACCGTGATGGAACCCTCCAGTTCAGGGCCTCCGAAAAGGCTTTCATATTCCAATAGTGAAGTGATCCTATGGGGGCCTGTGATGGGGTCCCCATTAAGCCTTTCGGCTTTTTCAGTGTAACCGATAAATGCCGGGATCGCCGTTTCAACCTGTGCAACGGAAGCCGGTAAGGTAGAGATCTCCTCTACATAAACCCCCGGGGTTTTATAGTCGTTTGCCATAATTGATAAATATTTTAAAATGATTAAACATTAATAAAAACTTCTGATCTTAAATTATTTACAGCTGGATTCGGCAAATCATTGATCACCGTCCTACCCCTCTGATCACTGACAATTAGCTGAAGGCCTTTTTTGGGGGATTCATAAAATGGCACCAAATGTGGTTGAAATCCGCCCCTGACTTTTTCCCCGGTTTCAAAGATAATTGTAGACCCTTTTGTATATTGCTGTCTACCGCTTCTTTCGGTAAAATCGATCTTATCCTTATACCTGCCATTACTATTTCCGTATTTTTCACTATCTGCAACCGAGAAGTTATAGCCACTGTAGTCTTTGGTTAGCATTAAATTATATTTCCAGGCAGTTGATCGGGTATCAAATCCGATGTTGAACCTTGCTGGCTTATCATATATTACAGATTCATCTTTTTCAATGGTGATCAGCCCAAAGGGCCTTTTGATCTTTATCGGATCGGCAAAAAAGATTCTTTCCCGCTTTTCCACCACTCCATTGGAAATTCTATTGATAGTGTAAACCCCGAAAGGTGAATCCCGGAAATCCAACTCTTTACTGAATGACCCGTTCTCACCTTCCAGTTCCTTATCTATGATCAATTTCCCGGCCGGGTCCATCACCTGAAAGGTTACCTTATCATTTTCTGAAGTGAAATCATAGTTGAACTTAGCGGGGCCACTTTGAGGTATGCTATCAGCATCCGATTCCATTTCATATTCATCGAACAGATTCCCTTCAACTTTTTCACCACGGCTGGTATTTTCAAAAAGGTAAATATATTTTTCTGAGGACTTGGGGGGCAGATCGGTGAAATTAAGAAAGGTTGGGTTGTTCAGGTGCATTGAGAAAGTGAGTTTAATTCCCTCATCCAGATCTATAAAAGGAGTCTCGCCGCTTTCATCCGTACCAAACAATATTTTGAACCCATTGGCACCCTTTCTATAAACCAGTTTATGGCCCAAAAGCAATTTCTCTGTTTCCGGCAGGGGGTTGATGGTTAAATCTTTACAAACCCCGTTGTCATAATAATTATGACCAATGGTTACTTCAAATAATGTTTTGTATATGGCACTCATATTAGCTTCCTGATAGTTCTTTATTTATACCGGCAACACCCTCCACAGATTCAATCACTTTACCCTCTTGGATAGTCACCATCCTGAGTTTATAAACGACCGAGGGCATGTATTTAGCCCCCAGGTAGCCCCACATATGGTTGAGTTGTTCAAAAGATGGAGTAACCAATTCCAGTATCAGTTTATCTATCTCCATATCAAGTGCGGGTGAATTCTGATGGTCAAAAACATTCCTGGCTTGAAAAAAGCTGACCACCATAGATAAGAATTTCAAGGCCTGCTCATAGTTATTTTGAGAAAAATTGGCTGAAAATAACATATAGAGGTTTAGCTTTATCTCGGGGTTGATTTTCAGTGCTGAACCATTTGATTTCTTTATATAAGGGGATTGGGATTTCATTGCTTTCTCTTCTTCGATATTCACCAACGTCAATAATATTGTGTTTTCAGGAAGGTGGTCTATACTTCCATCTTGGGCAACAATATTGGAAAGAAACACCTTATTCTCAGTTGAGGCTTTTAAATGATTGTTCACTTCATTGAGCAAGAACCCCATAGCTTTATCGATCATAATATTTAGTTCCTCAAGACGGTTTTCAGACGAAATAATGGCCTTAATTAAAAGAACATTTTAATTTCATTACCTAAATAAGACTGAGAAGTTAGGACTTTAATAACGGGGTTGTCAAGTACGTTTTTCAGAAAAAATGACAGGCTAATTGGGGAAATAATCAATCGAATCAGCCGCAGAGCAGCCCTTGGGTTGAAATTGTAGGTGGGAAATTGACAGATAAAGTATACCGTTGTCTATGATTCTGAAATCAATTGGCGGGCTTTGGAAGACATTAATTCCATTTTTGCCCTAATGGCTATCCAGCGATCAAAAAGAATCAACCCGCATCCAAGAATGGAATGACGGGATATGCTTGGGGTCAGCTTCAGTTTCATCAGATCATCTTCGTGCTTCTTACAGGCCCAATTAAAATTAAGATTTGATTTCAATAAGGTATTGATGATCTTACAAATTAACTTGAGGCGATTGATATTATTATTGCGTCTTTTTAAAAATTGTTTGAAGGCATCAAGTTTATATTGTGCCAGGTCCAAGTTATCAAGTTCGATATAGCTCAATAGTTCCAGAAGCTTTTGACCAGGCAACCAACCGGTTTTGGGGGTAGTCAGGCATGCACATTTGGATAACCAGTCAAGGCATTGGATGAAATTTCCTTTAGAAAATTCAACATTGGCTTTATAATACTGCCATTCAGCAATATTACTGGATAATCCAGTGTCAACCAAGGCCTTGTTCACCAGGCTTTCAGCCTTTTTTAATTTATTATTATAAAAATGAGCCGTAAAGAGTTTTTCAAATATGTTATTATATTGTGATGTTTCGGGATCAGCTCCCAATAAAGCTTTGATCAAAGAATCTGTAGCATCTTGGAATTTCCCAAGACATATGTATGTTATCCCTAATTCGGCCCTGGCACTGATCCTCTCCTGCTCCAGGAACATATTCGGATACTTTTCAATTATTTTTAATGCTTTAGAAGAAAATGGAAGTTCTTTTTTGTGTTGGGAAGATGCCCTGTTTAGGATCATCGAAAGCCGATTGAACCAATATCGTGTTTGTGGGGAAGGTAGTTTATTGGAGATTTTCCCCAGTCGTTTAAGAGTTACCTTGGCCTTTTTTATGTCTTCCTTTTTATAATTGGAGTCCAAAACAATTGCATAATATAATCTGCAAAAGTGCCTTTTCGCCAATAGGATCTGTTTTAGTTGCCAAAACTCCTCATTATTGACTTGGCTGATATTATATGGACTATCATTAAGGTCATAAGAATCCAGGATAATTTCGTTCAGCATCATTTTTTCCGATACAAGTTCATATTGATCAATCAATTTTCCAACAGAATTCAATATCCTTAGAGATTCTTTGACACAGTTTTTGGATAGCAATTGCTGTGCGAGGATGAACAGCCTCAAACAATTTATTTTGGCTTGCCTCTTATTTTTACTTGAACCATTCCCATTTCTATCAGATATCAAAAAGTTGAAAATATCCTC
>CBDVAV010000093.1:0-10377 GCA_965372055.1 uncultured bacterium
TTCCTGGCATATGAATTTTAATTTCTTACCCATGGACGTGGGTGAATCCAACACTCCCAAAAAATAATCCAGATGGTTCTTAAGCCTTACTTTTTCTTCTTGGATATCCATCTTCTCAATGTAGTATAACAACTCCTGTTCAAATCGACTGGGATCATAGCTTACATCCCCAAGATGATCATTGAGATTGCTTTTGATCCTTTCCCTAATCCTTTCAATACGATTTTTATCTTCGTTTTCAATACTGCTCAATCCCGAATTTATATTACTGATATAATCCTTGAACTTGGGCAGTAACTTCTTGCCTTCCTGAATTCTGAATTCATCACACTGGCCAATTACATCGAATATCCCAGTTCGGATTGTATTCCATGCATTATCCAATTCTTGGTCAGATACCTCTAATGAGGCTACGTCTGGGGATTGTATTGCCAGTTTAAACAGGGATTCATAGTCTGCCATTACTCCATCTGCCAATCTCTTTAATTCTGCGTAATATTTGGTGAATAACTCTTTGTTATAGTTAACTTTGGATATTGGATCTTGCTTTGATTGATACTCGATTTCCACGGAAACTTTCCCCCTCATCAGGATTTCAGTAATCTTGTCGCGTAGTTCTGGCTCTTTAGGAGAAAAAACCTTTGGCAATTTTATTGAGAGATCCAAAAACTTCGAATTCAAAGATTTTACTTCAGAAGTAAAAATGAAGTTTTTGTTTTCAACCCTCGAATAACCGTATCCGGTCATGGATTTAAGCATGGTAATATAGTTTGGATATGAACCTTGGGGTAAATCTATTATAAATTTTCAAATAATCCAGAGGTTAAAAATCATATCCAAGGGTAACATGTAATCTTGCGGGATTTGTATTGTAGTCTTCAATTGGCCAAGCTACATCAAATTTCATATAAAATCCAAGCATTACAGTTCTCATTCCTACTCCATAACTTTGCAGCCAAGGGTTCTTGAAATTCTTGATCTCAGCTCTGAAAGCTGATTGTGGATTATCAATAATTAAGGAGCTTATGTCAGGGTCTTTGGAAAACGGGGAATTATGAGTCCATGCCGAACCTACATCGTAAAACCCTACGAACTGAAGGTTTCTGAAAAAGTTAGAAGAGACAGGCCCCCGGTAGAAGTATTTGACAACAGGAAAACGAAATTCTGCATTGAAAAGGATAACATTTGTTCCAAAAAGTGTGGCATAATCAAACCCTCTTAAACTGGTAACATATTCTACAAAGAGCAAATCGGGCTCCTTTAAATCCATGTTCATCGCCAGTGGATTACCAGATCCTTCCCTGTTAGTACTATTGATGATCCAATTATCCATTCCTCCGAGAAGGTATTTTTGAGGATCTTTCCCGAAAAATCTCCCATAGAATCCCCTGACTGCAAATATCATTTCCCGATTAAACTTTTGATAATGTCTAATATCTGCACTAATGTTAGTGAAACTATTATTCCTGTCTCCGAGGCCTTCGTGATGGGTTAGATTTATTTTAGCCCTAGTGCCTTCAACTAAATTCATTCCAGTGACAATGGAATTGTCAAACACATATCCAGCCTTAAATCCTAAATAGTTATTAATGATTTTTTGAGGAAATGGAAAGCCACGCCTGATGCTGTCTGATCCGACCCTCAATGACTGGGTATTTGTAAAAAACGGCTCAATTGATATCCTGGACTTAATATCCAACGGCAAGGCGGTGCTAAGCTTGAATACATTTTTGGTATATTTCTGTTGAATACCAGGTAGGGATTCATTGTTGACTTCCCAGAAAAGAACTTCACGGTCAAATCTAAATCCGTAATCAACCAGGCCTTTTAAGTATTGGTACTCAACAAACAAGTCTCCACTTTTTAAATCTGTTGTCGCCATAATACCGCCATTGAACCGTTGATTCTCAAGTAGGTCATTCATTTGTGTTTCCACCAGGATACCAAATCCTTTGAGTGGATCAATTACCCAACTAGTCACCAAGTTATCGGCACTGAACCTTGTTTCATATGGAAATGGGCCTGAAATACTTTTCTTTAATTGTAACCTTCTATATTGACTCAGGAATGACTCAGTGTTAGTGTTTGTTTTGGCAGCAACTTCTTTGTCAAATACATAATCATCAGTGTCTATAATATTATCATCATTATCATCTTCCGTATTGTCTTCATCTGTCTTGTCAATGGTAATATTGATTGGTTCGGAATTGCTTTCTAATCCACCTTGTCGTTTTTGGGATAATATTTTCGATATCAGATATTCCTGCCTGACACTTTGGGGAGTGAAAACGGATTGTTCAAATGAATAATCGGGGATAAAGTAAATAAAATCTTTCCCATCATCCTGCATTATAAATGCCAGATCATTATAGGTGGTGTTTATATCGAATGATTTAATACTAGAAGAAAAATTTGAAACCTGGGAATAAATGGAATCGAGTAAACTGTACGAAAATAAATTCATGATCCCTTTTTGATCACTTAAATAATAAACATTGTACATATCCCCGGGAATGGCGTTGATGTCTTGGCTGATTGTATTGGTAATTTTTGACAGTATATTTTTGGTTGTGTCAAGGTTGAAATAATATATATTGAAGTTGTTGGTTATATCCTGGTAATCAACTTTTCGTGTTATTAATGTGTCGTTTACGCGATTTGAATTAAATGCAATTATGTTAGTATTTGGAATAAAATAAGGGTTTACATCATCATAATTGTCGTTTGTTAATCTCCTTACCCTGTTTCTCCTGACACTGAGCAGGTATAAGTCATTTTGCCCGTTGACGTCAGCACTAAGTATGGCCAGTCTCCCATTGCTGGAGAAATCAAAACTTTCAACCTGATCAAATTTTTCGAGTAGCGATGGAATTTTTCTATTGGTTACTAAATCATAAAGCCATAAAACATTAGTTCCGTTAACAATATTTATAATTCCAAGTGTTTTATCATCTGACCAACTGATCAATGGTAAATCATAATCAATTATTTGATTTATTACCTGATAGCCACCTGACATTACCTTTTCAATACTTTTGCTTTCCCGGTCATAGATTCTCACGAAGTACTTTCCGTTATTGTTTTCAACATAGGCAAGTTTATTGCCATCCGGGCTTATCTTAACATGGTTGAATTTTAATTCTCTTCTGTTTTGTGAAAATATTTTGCTTGAATCGCTTGCTGTCTTATAGTCCCGTTTTGTAATAGTGGCCATGTCTGAATAAAACACTTGCCATTCATAAATCAATTGTTTGAAAGGTAAGCCCAAAGTGTTCGCTATACTTTTTTCCTCATTTCTAATAATCCTTGTAAGGTTTAGGATATTTGAGATATTGCTCCTTCCGTATTTTTCAACTATAAAATTCCAAATGCTTTGGCCAACTAAACTGGCGTCTCTCCCCGTTAGTTTAGTGATCTTTTTTACCCTTTTGGAGGATACCAAACCCCTGGCAAAGTCATCCATCTCCATACTCCACCCAGTGGCCAGATAGTTCGCCGCACCTTCGATAAACCATTCGTGTAGATTGAGTAAATAAGCGTTTTGAAACATATCTGTTAATGAGCCGCCAAACATCATATCATTTATCAGCAGTCTTGAGATTTGAAGCACCAATTCCTTTTTAAAACCAACAGAAGTCCCGGGATGTGCTATTTCGACTTGGGATTTTATAAAATCTGTTTGCCCTCCAACATTGAAATTATTGTCACTTAACCCAATATTACTTTGATGTAAGTCTGAAATGGAATTGTAAAGAAATACTTTTGTTTTAGTATAGGGGCTATAACCAATAATATCGGTTATACGGTCAAATTCATCTTCCAGATATTTTGTTGCTAAAGTAGCATATTCATTTCCTCCTTTATAGTAGTAAATATCAAAATTTTCAGTAGCATAATATTGCCAATCAAAATCCTTGTACTGAACCCTGTTCATACCAAACTTTTCCCTTGATTGTTGGGCAATGGATAAATTTGAAAGTAAGATTCCGAAAAGTAATACTGCTATCGCTGACCTACTGTTCATCAATACTTTATAAAATAGAGACTTGTAAATTAATTAAAATATCGCTTTATATCTACTTCCCTATCAAGTTCTTTGCCATTTTCAAAAAATTCAACAAGTTGTTTTGAAAAATACGGGGATAATGAAACGCCTTTGGTTCCGAGTCCACTAAAAATGCCTATTCGGGGGTAGTTTGGGTGTTTCCCAATAAATGGCCTCCTGTCCCTGGTGGCTGGTCTAATGCCAGCAGTTTGATCTAAAATTGTGTATTTCGTTTTCAGTAGCTTCCCAAGTTTGGATATTAATCTATTTCTGGCAATTTCAGATGGTTGAACGGTAGTGTGATTTAATTCGTAGGTAGATCCCACTTTACAGATATTATTTTCAAGGGGATGTACAAATACACCGCGATTAAACATCACAGGTAATTTACTGCGGGTTTCAATAGTAAGTAGTTCTCCCTTGATCATTGAAAAAGGCAAATGTGAAAAATATTTATTTTCATGATTGTTAGGGCCATCGCAAAATATCAAATTTTTGGTTTCAATGTTTTTGTAATAGAGTTGGCTGTTTTTAGCTTGCAATAAATCAACTTCAAAATGATCTGCAAGATATGCTTCTTTAGCAATCAAAATTTCCCTTATGCAGTCCAGAAACAAGGGTACATCAATGTGGCCACTATTTTTCAATTCGACGCCGCCGAGAGGATCGTGGATGTATTCATCATAAAAGTTTGGCGGATGTATGGCTTGGACAAATGAGAGGTAATTGGATGATGTACTTTTTCCCATCCAGTCATTCTGTTCATGAATTGTTAAAAAAGGCCTGTAAATATTTTTACTATATAGGATCTTTCTTCCAACGGTTTTTTCAAATTCAACATAAAATTCATGAAAGTAGTCAAATAATAAGCCTGCTTTCCAAGTAAGAACAAGGTTTTTCCCGGTTACTGGGTTAAAGACTCCCGG
This sequence comes from uncultured bacterium, assembly GCA_965372055.1. Classification (GTDB taxonomy): domain Bacteria; phylum Bacteroidota; class Bacteroidia; order Cytophagales; family Cyclobacteriaceae; genus CBDVAV01. The sequence goes on from CBDVAV010000093.1 coordinate 4,972, forward strand.
GGCTACCCGCGAGCTAACGTTTTTATCAGGTTGATCAAAAAGTAAGATTGATCGATCTCTTTTTAACAACTCATAGGCAAGACATGACCCGGCAATCCCTTGTCCGATGATAATATAATCATATTTCACAGCTCTAAAATAAATTTCCTTTCCTTCTAAATTGTCATAATATTCTTACAAATTTGCAAAATACAGGAATGATAAGTATCAAATCATTTGTTTTCAATCCCTTTAGTGAGAACACTTATGTCCTTTCTGACGAGACAAAAGATTGTGTAATTATTGATCCAGGGTGTTACGAGAACTTTGAAAAAGATGAATTGGGAAATTTCATAAATGAAAATGGGTTAAACGTTGTAAGACTTCTCAATACCCATTGTCACATTGATCACGTATTGGGCAATTATTTTGTGGCAAATACATTTAAGGTTGACCTGGAAATCCACGAAAAAGAATTGGCAATATTAAAAGCTGTTCCCAGTTATGCCTCTAACTATGGATTTCCAAATTACGATGAACAGTTGCCAGGAAAGTACTTAGAAGAAAATGATCAGGTTAAGTTTGGCACTTCAATCCTTGAAGTTCTCTTTACTCCGGGTCACGCACCTGGTCATACTCTGTTTATCAGTAAAGAGCAGAAGTTCTGCATTGGTGGCGATGTCCTTTTCCAAATGAGTATCGGACGTACGGATTTACCGGGGGGTGATTTTGACACTTTGATAGATAGTATCCAACAAAAGATTTTCCCTCTAGGGGATGATTGGGTAGTGTATCCTGGTCATGGGTCAACAACGACCATTGGGTTCGAAAAAGAAAATAATCCATTTTGTAAAATCCCATCAAGTTAACAAAACAGGTTTGCTTATAAAGAATAGTATTCCCAATTTATTTACATTATTGAACCTTCTAACTGGTTGTTTAGGGTTAATATTTCTTACGGAGGATCTTATAATTTCTTCACAACTAATATGGCTGGCTGCAGCTTTTGACTATCTTGATGGATTCTCCGCCAAGATTTTGAATGCGAAAAGTGAAATTGGCAAGCAACTGGATTCTCTTGCTGATATGGTGTCATTTGGCGTATTGCCATCACTGATAATGTTTGAACTTATCTCGGAGCATAATTATTACCTGGCTTTTTTGGCACTGTTAATTGCAGCATTTTCGGCCCTAAGACTGGCAATATTTAATATAGATGAAAGGCAGACCAATTTTTTTATTGGAGTGCCAACTCCGGCGAATGCCCTTGTAATAAGCTCCTTCCCTACCATAATATTGACTTATGGATGGCAGCCCAGTGTTATTTTGGTTACAACCATTGCTGTAATTATGTCAGTATTGTTAATAGTACCTCTAAAGTTAATGGCCCTTAAATTTGAAGATTACTCCTGGACTGGAAATAGTTTTAAATACATGTTGGTGGGCATCTCAGTAATTATGATTCTATTTTTTAAAATCCTGGCAATACCAGCTATTTATCTGATTTACTTAATTTTGTCTGTGATAAAAGAATTTAGATAATAAACACATAAATATGTTTCCAGATTTAAGAAATATACTCGTAATAGATATTGAAACAGTTGGCTGTGCCGAGAATTATCAGGCACTTGATGATCGAATAAGAAAAGAGTGGGACAGGAAATCGAAATTCCTTTTAAATAATGATATAATGTCACCTGAAGAGTTGTTTAATGAAAGAGGAGGCATTTACTCGGAATTCGGGAAAATAGTGGTAATTGGCATGGCAACCTTTAATATTAATGAAGACAAAGAATTGTGCTTAAGGGCAAAAGCCCTTGCTTCAGATGATGAGAAATCGTTATTAAATGATTTTAAGCACTTGTTAGAAACAAAATTTGATCAGAAAAAATTGGCATTTTGTGCTCATAACGGTAAAGAGTTTGATTATCCCTATCTTAGCCGAAGAATGCTTATCAATGGTATAAAATTGCCCTTTGTTTTAGATCATTCCGGTAAAAAACCATGGGAAATAAACCATATAGACACCATGGACCTGTGGAAATTTGGAGACCGTAAAAGCTTTACTTCTTTAGAGTTGCTAGCTGCACTTTTTGATATAGACTCCAGTAAATCGGACATTGATGGCAGTATGGTCAGCAAAGTATACTATGAAGATAAAGACTTGGATAAAATTGCAGAATACTGTAAACAAGATGTTATTGTAACAGCCCAACTATTGCTAAAATTAAAAAGTCAGCAGGGGATTAGGCAAGAAAATATCACATCCCTTTAATTTAAATGGGAAGAAAACGAAAAGCAGGTAATCGTGCCAAACCCATTACCAGTGACTCCAAGGTCAAATCAACCATTCTTCAATTGTTAAATGAAGATCCGTCTAAAGCCTACTCAATCAAAAGGATTGTCAAGCATCTTGGATTTCGGGACAAGCCCACCAAGCACATTGTTCCTGATCTGGTCATAGAATTGGAGCAAGAGGAAAAGATTGACAGATTGAGAAATGGCAGTTTCAAAAGTGTCAGAAAGCCATCATTTCATGAAGGAATTGTTGATCATGTTAGCAGTAGGTTTGCTTTTTTAATTACCGGGGATTTTGAAGAAGATGTTTGGGTCAGGACTTCTGATCTGAAATATGCCATGGACAGGGACAAGGTAAGGTTTGTAATTAAAAAGAAAGGAAAACGCAAGCGGTTAGAAGGAAAAGTAGTAGAGATTTTGTCCAGGTCAAGAGATCAATATGTTGGAAAAATTGAAATTACCCCAAGATATGCATTTGTGATTCCGGACAGCCGAAAGATCTATTATGATTTTTTTATCAGGCCGGAACACATGAATAAAGTAAAACCCAATGATAAAGTTATTGTCAAAGTAGTGAGCTGGCCTGCACATGACTTGAACCCCGAGGGGAAGGTAATAAAAGTGTTAGGGCAGGCTGGCGAAAATGAGACCGAGATACACTCAATTATGGCTGAATTTGGATTGCCTTTCACCTTTCCTGAATCAGTAATTGACATTGCAGAAAAAATTGATGAGCAAATCCACCCCCAAGAAATTAAGGGAAGACGAGATTTTAGGAAGGTGCTTACATTTACGATAGATCCCGAAGATGCCAAAGATTTTGATGATGCAATATCATTTCAAGTCCTTAAAAATGGCAACTATGAAGTAGGTGTCCACATTGCAGATGTTACCCATTACGTAAAAGAAGGATCTGTTTTGGACAAAGAGGCCTATCAAAGAGCAACATCGGTTTATCTTGTTGACCGCACCATCCCCATGCTTCCGGAGAAACTATCCAATGAAATTTGCTCACTTAATCCACGTGAAGACAAACTGACTTTCTCAGCGGTTTTTGAAATCAATGAGCAGGCAAAAGTGATCAATGAATGGTTTGGCAGAACAATCATTTATTCTGATAGAAGATTTACCTATGAAGAAGCCCAAGAAAGAATTGAAACAGCGGAAGGGGATTTGGCTTCTGAAATCTGTAAGCTCAATAAAATTGGCGAAAAGTTAAGGAGAGAAAGATTTAAAAGTGGTGCTGTTAATTTTGAGACGGTAGAAGTGAAATTTGAATTGGGTGAAAATAGTGAACCTCTGGGAATTGTTCCTAAAATAAGAAAAGAGGCACATAAACTGATCGAGGAATTTATGCTGCTTGCCAATAAGAAAGTGGCTGAAAAGGTGTTTAAGTGGAAAGTCGGCAAAAAGAGAAGGCCTTTTGTTTATAGAACACATGATTATCCCGATCTTGAAAAGATTACTGCTTTCTCCAATTTCGCGAAAAAATTTGGCCATAATTTAAATACCGATGATTCATCAATAGCTTCATCCCTTAATGACCTGATAGATAATATCATTGGAAAGCCGGAGGAGAATGTATTGCAGAGCCTGGCAATCAGGTCAATGGCAAAAGCAAAATACACGACTAAGGCAGATGGGCATTTTGGCCTGGCATTCAATCATTATACTCATTTTACCTCCCCAATCCGAAGATATCCCGATATGATGGTCCATCGGTTACTCTATGCATATCTTAACAAAAATATAGCGCCGGAAGAAGACAATCTTGAGGCTAAATGCATGCATACATCTGAAATGGAGAAAAGTGCTGCAGGTGCAGAAAGGGCCTCTATAAAATTCAAACAGGTAGAATTTATGGAAAATACGGAGAGCAAAGACTATGAAGGGGTTGTTTCCGGGGTAACAGAATGGGGCATATTTGTAGAAATTATTGAAAATCGTTGCGAGGGTATGATTAGGACATCAGATATGTTGGATGATTTTTACGAATTCGATGAGCAGAATTTCAGGGTAATAGGGAAAAGGAACAAGAAAATGATTACCCTGGGAGATACGATTAAAGTAAGGGTAATCCGAACAGATATTGACCGAAGAATAATTGACTTTGAGAGAGTGGAATAAGTGGAAAATATAAAAGAACTACAAACAAGGATAAACAATGAAATTAAAGACATGTCTTTTGGACAAGATCCAAAAAACCTGTACGAGCCCATAAGATATATCATGAGCCTGGGTGGCAAAAGAATACGCCCTTTGTTTACTTTACTGAGCTATCAGATGTTCAATTCTGATATTGATGTGGCTTTATCACCAGCAATTGCAGTAGAGCTATTTCACAATTTTACTTTGATGCACGACGATTTGATGGACAAAGCACCATTACGGCGTGGCATGCCCACGGTTCATAAAAAATGGGACAGCAATATATCAATCCTGGCCGGGGACGTGATGCTGGTTAAAGTCTATGAGCTGTTGGCTCGAACTGAAAATGACAAGCTGGCCATGGTGTTAAAAGCGTTTAACCAATGTGCCACCGAGGTTTGCGAAGGCCAGCAAAAAGATATGGATTTTGAAAACATGACCTCTGTAATCATTGACGATTATCTGGGGATGATCAAACAAAAGACTGGGGCATTGATAGGGTTCTCCATTGAGTTGGGGGGAATATTGGCGGGTGAAAAAGCCGTGGTCATAGATAATCTAAGAAACGCGGGACTCAATATCGGTATGGGATTTCAGTTAATGGATGATATTTTAGATGTATATGGGGATAAAACGAAATTTGGCAAACAGGTTGGGGGGGATATTATTGCCAATAAAAAAACCTATTTGTTACTCAAAGCCTTTGAATTGGCGAATCAGGAACAAAAGTCAGAACTGAGTGAGTGGTTAAGTAAAGATGATTTTGATAATGTGGATAAAATCAGGTCAATCACCCAGATATTTGATGATCTGGAAATATATTCCATTACCTCGGATAAAGCCAGATATTATTTTGATCAGGCTAATAAGTGTTTGGATAAAACTGGATCATCAGAAAATTCACTATCTCATTTAAAGGAATTTACAAAAACACTTTCAAACAGGGAACAATAATGCAAGTCACTTATTTTATCATAGCAG
>CBDVAV010000094.1:0-10359 GCA_965372055.1 uncultured bacterium
TATTGAATCATAATTTAAGGTTGGGTTAATAGAATAATCTTCAAGGGTTTCTAATTTTTCGGCAAAGTGTTTTTCCCTGTCGATATAATGTTTGTATTTGATTTGAATCTCGGCCTGTTCCAATACTTCATCTGAGTATTTTGAAAAGTAATCCTTGTATGTCCGATCGAAATTTACAAGTCCTTTAACATTAACTTCCGGTCTTTTTAATAGAGAACACAATGAGACCTTTTCTTTGATGGCAGCACTGTTCAATTCGCTCAGGGTTTCATTGGCAAATGCGGGTTCAATTTTTTTCTGGTCGAGATCATTTATCAGTGCTGCCAATTCATTTTTCTTGTCTAGCACTTTTTCAAGTCTTTCATAAGATGCCAGGCCTATACCATGGCCTAATTCGGTTAACCTTAAATCTGCGTTATCCTGTCGCAGCAGTATTCTAAATTCAGCCCTGGAAGTAAACATTCTATATGGTTCATCTGTTCCTTTATTAATCAGGTCATCAATAAGAACACCAATATAAGCTTCGGATCTCTTGAGAACAAATGGACTTTTCTCATTGATTTTGTTATGGGCATTAACCCCTGCCATCAGTCCTTGGCATGCAGCTTCTTCGTAGCCCGTGGTACCATTTATTTGACCAGCAAAATAGAGGTTACTGATAAATTTTGTTTCAAGTGTTAAATTAAGTTGTTCGGGATGGAAAAAATCATACTCAATGGCATACCCTGGTCTAAACATCTTAACATTTTCAAAACCCGGTATTTTGGTTAATGCCTTGTATTGTACCTCTTCTGGCAATGAAGTTGAAAAACCATTTACATATATTTCAATGGTGTTCCAGCCTTCAGGCTCAACAAATATCTGATGTCGGTCCCGATCCGAAAACCTGTTGATTTTATCTTCTATAGATGGGCAGTACCTGGGGCCAATTCCCTTTATTCTACCGGTAAACATGGGGGACATTTTGAAACCGGTTTTTAACACTTTATGTACTTCGGTGTTGGTATAGGTAATGTGACAGCTTCTTTGAACTTCCAGTGGCTTAGTATCCATAAAACTGAATTTCCCTGGGTTTTGATCCCCATATTGTTCTTCCATTTTTGAATAGTCCAATGAACGGCCATCAACTCTGGGAGGGGTTCCTGTCTTCATTCTGCCGGCCTTAAATCCTAATTCTACCAACTTTTCCGTAATCCCTATAGCTGCTCTTTCACCTGTCCTTCCACCTCCGAATTGCTTTTCTCCGATATGGATGCGTCCGTTTAGAAATGTTCCACTGGTTAAAATTACAGCTTTTGATTTGACAGTTACACCCATAGTGGTTTTAACACCAACCGCTCTATTTTTTTCGACCATTATATCGGTAACCATATCCTGCCAGAAGTCAACATTTGGCGTACTTTCCAGTGCCAGGCGCCATTTTTCAGAAAACCTCATCCGATCATTTTGGGTACGGGGGCTCCATACTGCTGGCCCTTTTGATTTATTGAGCATCCGGAATTGGATCATGGACATATCGGAAATTATCCCTGACATTCCACCTAGCGCATCTACCTCACGTACTATCTGGCCTTTTGCAACTCCACCCATGGCAGGATTGCAAGACATCTGGGCAATTGTACCCATATTCATGGTTACCAGAAGTACCTTAGATCCCATGTTTGCAGCCGAGGCGGCAGCTTCACAGCCTGCATGTCCTGCACCTACTACTATTACATCATATTTATTAAACATATTACAGCTCATGTTCCACGTGAAACGTTATGAAATTAAATCTAATAAGGACAATTGTTTCACGTGAAACCTTTTAGAAATCCAGCAAAGATAAACAAGCTTCTTCTTTTTTTCGCATTTCTTCTATTTCCGAAGGGCTTTTGTCATTATACCCGATCAAGTGCAAAACACCGTGAATGATTGTAAGGGCTAATTCTTTTTTAAAAGCGATGGTAAGTTCTTTGGCATTTTCCCTAACCCGATCAATACTAATGAAAATGTCTCCCTCAATTTCCCCAGCTTCTAAAGATTGGTCGAAGGATATAATATCCGTTAAAAAATCATGTTTAAGATGCTCCCGGTTAATTTTTAATAAATAATCATCAGAGCAAAAGATATAGTTTATACAAACCAATTTATAACCTTCACGGGTAATAACTTCATTGATCCAGGCAGTAAATAAATGTGATTCCTCTAATTCAAAGTCAATTTCTTCCGAGAAAAAATTAATTCCCTGAGAAGCATGGATGTCCATTATATTTTAGTTGATATAGAATGTGAGTTCAACAATGCGCCCATCTTCAATGAATTGTACCTCATCAGACAAATGTTTCATCAGGAATATTCCCCTTCCGCCAGGTTTTGCTATATTTTGTGGAGCCGTGGGATCAGGAAGATTATGGAAATTAAACCCATTCCCTTCATCCTGGATACGAAATTTAATAAGCTGGTCTTTTAATATTAAGGTAATGAGTACATTTTTCCTTTTATCATTATTGTTACCGTGAACTATGGCATTGTTAACGGATTCTGTTACAGCTATCATGATATTTCCGTAAATATCATCGTTCAGATTAAATTTTTCTTTTGCATTATCTATAAAGCTTTCGATTATCCTAATATTCTCCGAAAGTGATGGTATTTCTATTTTAATGGAATTCATGTATTATGGTAAATTTATCGTCCTCCGATCCGTTTAAAATAATCACTGACTTCCTTCTTGTAATACGGATAAAGCTTTGGTGGTACAGTTTTCAACAATTCAATTTCTTTTTCCTTTATTTTAAAATATTCTTCAAAAGCCTTAGGGATAATATTTTCGTAGGGTTTGGCTGTTTCTGCTTCTCTTTTTTCTTCCTGTTCACGTTCTCGAAGGGCATCTTCTGACTCAAGTAGCCTGGTAAGTATTTCCCTTTGCCTTTTTATTGTTTCTTTTGTGATCTGCTTATTAACGAGATCAATTTCTGTTTCTTCCATTTTGTCAACAAGTCCGTTATCTTTCGATCCATTGCCTTGCTCCTGGTTTAGTTTTTCTTCCAGCTCCTGCAATGCCCTTCGTATCCTTTCCTGTTCGGCAGCCAACTTGGCCAATTCCTGGGAAAGTTCCCTTCCGGATTTCCCACTTTCTTTTAGTTGCTGGATTTTGTCATTTAGTTGTTTCTGAAGCTTACTTAAACTAGGCATGTTCTGATCTGATGGTTTGCCTTTCTTTGGATTTCCCATGGCATCTGCCATTTGTTGTTGCATTTGGTTCATTACATCATTTAGCAACAAAGCAAGGTTGTTCATGGATGTCATAGCGAATTGTTGTTTACCAGTAGTTAAAGGTATAACATTTCTGCCCCTGTCTTTTAATACCCTTATACTTTCATCCATGTGGTTGTTCATTTCTGCGACTTCACGGGTAACAAATGATGCAATTTGAAATACTCTTTTGGCCAAAGATAATAAACTGTCTTCAACAATTTTTGCATCATCTTTCAACTTTAATTGCTTTTGTGACAATTCAATAAACCTTGGATCACTTTGGTTGATTTGCTGGAAATCTTTCATCAACTGTTCCTGATCAAATGACAGTTTCAATAAGTTATGAACTATGTCACGAAGGTGGTCGAGATTCTCTTCCATCATGGTCATTTCCATATTGCTCTGCATTTGCTGCAATTTTTTCGAGAGTTGCTTCATTTTGTCTGAAGCATTTTTCTGGTTTTGTTGCGCTTTGTTTCTTTTTTTGTTTTCCAGGTTTTCAATGCTCTCCTGTTGTTCCTGCTTAATTTCGCTTTGTTCCTGGGAGTTGTCTTCCATAAACTCAGGGTTTTCCATATCCTGATTTAGTTCTTTCAGATCATCCAATGACTCCTCGATCTCTTCAAATTTCTCATTTATATCTTCCTGTTGTTCCTTTAGATCATCGAATTCCGATTTTTTCTCGGATGTTTCCTCAGAGAGTTCTTCCTGCTCCTTACTCAGCTCATTTAGCTCATCAATGGCTTCCTCAAGTTTGAATTCAAACTTCATTCTCTTGAAAAGTTCCAAAGTCCTTTCCAGTTCTTTCTCAAGGTTTTCCTCTTTTTTGTTTATTTCATCCAAAAGGTTTTGAAAGTCTTCAGACTGGCTTTTTTCTTCGAGTAGTTTTTGCAATTCTTCATACAACTTCTTTGTTTCTTCATCCAGCAGCTCGTCCATCAATTTCTGTAGTTGATCCACTTTTTCCCTGATTTTCTCACTCTGCTCATCGAAGCGCTCTTTTTTTAAATTATTGGCTTTGTTTTGCTCCATTAATTCTTCCAGTGCCTTATTCAGCTCTTCTCTTTTCTCAAGCAGTTCTTTCTACTGCTTTTCATCCTGCCAGTCAAGTTTTTTCTTCCCCAATAATTTCTTTCGTGCTTCATCAATCTTTTCCTTAAGTTCTTCTGCATTTTTAAGAGTTTCATCGATTTTATTTTCAGCATTTTCAGAGGATTTTTCCAGATCCTCTTTTATTTCCTTTTTAGTAGGTATCTTAAATACATATACTCCGGTCTTTGATGACTTGGCTCCATTAACCCCATCATTGTCCCAAATCTGTAGATAATAATTGATCTTGTCGCCTTCATGTAGATCGAAATCTTTAAGCTTCCACTGGTAGAAAAAAGTCTGGTTACTTTGCCTTCCCGATAATGGGATTTCCCTTTGATTGAAAATTGGTTCTGCTTTCTGGTCATCTTCCTTTTCAATATTGTAGAACAACCTAAACTTTGAAAGACCATAGTCATCTGAAAGATTGCCCGCTAATGCAAGAAAACTATATAGTACAGTGTCCTGGTATATATTGACATTGAGGTTGGGAAACTTGTCTGGGACCACGTTAATGGTATAAAAGATCTGGGCCTTATTTTCACTGTACTGATTTTTTAGTTTAATCGAATAATTTTCAGTATTAAAAAATCTCTTTTCATAGTTAAACATTTGATCCTCAGTACTTTGCAATTCTATTTTAGTCTTTGATCCTGAAAATGTGATACTCATGTCCTGGGCTTCTATAGTACTGAACTGCCATTTTACATTTGTCCCTTCAGGTATTTCAAGGTTGCCAACATTGCTAAGTCGTTCCCCTTCCCTTGATAAGTATGCAGGATAGTTAAGTTGCACATTGAATCCCTTGAGGTCAGGACGGTTCACTACTTTTAAATGATTGCTTGTTGATTCGAACCCAGCTCCTTCAAATTTAAATTTTTTGTCAGTTTGGATTTTCTGAAAGGTATAATGGAAAAGACTTGTTTCCAACGAGGCCATTTTGATTTTGCGGTCATTGGAAGTCAGATATACGTTTTCTGGAATTAATCCACCTTCCAGTTTCACGGTGACAGTGAAATTTTCATTTTTGAAAGCCAGCAATTCGGAATTTTGAATTACAAAGTTGAAAGGTGCAACCGGAATAAACTCCTGGTTATACCGGACCAGACGATGAGTACTTTCAGTAAAGAGCCCTGGCATGGTCAAGCTTAAAATAATGATCAGCAGAATTGGAAGCCCTACATACTTCAGAAGCTTGAAGTTCGACTTATAATCGATAGACTCTTCAAAAGGGACATTAATGAGATGAATTTCTTTTTGCACAATACTCGCAGCCACTAGCTGATTGGTAGATCCTTCTTGTCTTTTAAGTTGAATAAGGTTCAGGAGCTTATCTTTTACCTGTGGAAAAAATGAACCAATTTTTATAGCGGCTGTTTCATTTGATATCCCCTTCTGTTTACTGATCAACCTGAAAAACGGAACAAAAACCAAATAATAAAATCCAGACATCAGTAAGGTAAGAAAAGTAAAAAATATTATAGTTCGGACAGCAACGGAAAAGCGAAGTGTAAATTCTAAGTAGTTTACAAAAAGGAATGCAGTGGATATCAGTCCCAGTAAAAGCAATCCTCCTTTAAGTATAAGATTGATGTAAAACTTTCTTTTATACTGTTGGATTTTTTGGGAGATATTAGATTGCCTTTCGCCCGTCTTTTTCATAATCACAACAAATTAATTTTATAAATATAATACTTTCATGAAACAACTTGCCAAAAATTCTCATAGCTGTACCTAACGACTGCTTGTCAGTAATATAGCAAACGACATAATTAATAACCTAGTTCTCTAAAAGATAATTTATATAGGTAATATTATTCCATTCTAAGTTTTGTTGAGACAGTTCCAACGAAATAGGGCAATGATCTGAGTAATAAACATCATGCATTAAAGATGCCGATTTCAATATATTTTTCATGGAATTGGAGACTAAAAAATAATCAATGCGCCATCCCAGGTTTTTTTCCCGGGATTTAGAACGAAGCGACCACCAAGAATAATTATGGGTCTCTTTATTATAATACCTAAATGTATCTGTAAACCCATGGTCGAGTAATTTAGATAGCCATTCTCTTTCCACTGGTGTAAATCCTGGCGAATTTTTATTGGAATTGGGATTATGGATGTCTATCGGTTGATGACAAATATTAAGGTCACCGCAAATGACAATATTTGAGGTTGTTTTTTTGACATTTACAATGTAATAGAAAAAGGCTTTTAAGTACTCCAATTTATAAGCCTGCCTTTCGGAGCCTGATGATCCAGATGGGAAATAAGTATTTATCAGGGAAAATGTTTCAAAATCCAATTTTATTAACCTTCCTTCATTGTCAAATTTTCGACTCCCCATCCCCAAGGTGATGTTATGCGGAGCTATCTTAGTCAGCACGGTGACACCACTATATCCTTTTTTTTCTGCAGGGTTCGAGTAAACATGGTATCCCATTTTCTTAAAATCAGCGATTTCTATCTGGTTTTGATTTGCTTTGGTTTCCTGTAAACAAACAATGTCTGCATTTATGTTTGTCAGCCAATCCAACAATCCTTTTTTGATCGCAGCTCGAATCCCATTAACATTAAAAGATATCAATTTCATGAAGTAAGAGCGGAGATATTAATTTCTTTTTCGAAATATTCAAGAATGTGCATTTTAAGAAGCTTTTCTTGCTCAAGCAGATCAAAATGGGGAAGTGGTTTTACTAATCTCCAGTGCGGCCAACCATCTTCATCCAGGCCTTCCAACTGGTAGAAATTGGAGAGGCTCAACACTTTGCAAATAGCAATATGAAGTAAATCTTGTTTTTGTTCTTTACTGAATTCTTTGACTCCCTGCCCCAGCTCATGTACACCAATAAGAAACAGCACTCCATTAAGGTCTTTTGGCTTTTTACCTATAACAGTAGTGAGGTCTTTTAACAGGGCAGCCCAATTTCGGCTTAACTCAAGGTCTTTCTTGATCATTGCTACTTAGCTCGTTCCAATATTCAACCGCCCTCCTAAGGTGTGGTATCACAATGGTGCCTCCTATCAGGTTGGCGATTGCGAATATTTCAAATATCTCATTTTTATTGATCCCAAAATCATGGCACTTCCCTAGATGATATTTGATGCAGTCATCGCACCTTAATACCATGGAACATGCCAGTCCTATCATTTCTTTGGTTTGTTTGTCTAAATTCCCATCTTTGAAAGCATTTGTATCCAGATTGAAAATCCGCTTTAATACCTTGTTCTCGCTATTGAGAATATCATTGTTCATTTTGGACCTATAGTCATTGAATTCTGTTGCTAATGGCATATTTAATTATGGGTTATTGGTTGTGATGGATATTTTTATATCTTACCAAATATATGAAGCATGACACAAATCGATGAGTTATTCATTTAATATTTCATGAAACCATTGGTATTTCTTCGGGATTTTGTTGGTTTATTATTTCCAGAGGTGTGCTTGTCCTGTGGGCAGGTACTATATAAAGGGGAGGATCAGCTTTGTACACATTGCATTTTCCAATTGCCTAGGACCAATTTCCATAAAGATCCCATGAATGAGGTTAGGATAAAATTTATTGGGAAAATAGAATTGGAGTACGCGTTTACCTACCTAAGGTTTACAAAAAAGGGGAATGTCCAAAAGATATTGCACCAGATTAAGTACAGGAATAAGCCTGAACTTGCTGAGAAAATGGGAAAATGGTTTGGACGTGACCTGAAGGATGATGGCTTTGATTCCAAATTTGATTTGATAATTCCAATACCATTACATAAAAGCAGGTTGAGAAAAAGGGGATATAATCAAAGTGATTATTTTGCCAAGGGCATTTCAGAAGCGCTAAATGTTCCCTGGAGTGATGCGGTGGTCAACAGAAAAACAAAAAGTGACACCCAAACAAGAAAATCCAGGGTTGACAGGTGGGAAAATGTGGCCAATATTTTCGGAGTAATTGATCAAGACAAGATATCCGGGAAAAGAATTCTTTTGGTTGATGATGTCATAACTTCAGGGGCAACCTTAGAGGCCTGCGGGATGCAGTTAATAGAAAATAACTGTAAGTCATTGTCGATTGCTACTATTGCTAGTGCATAAATACCTGTTCTCAGTTGCCAGTTTTCAGTTGTTAGTATCACAGATTAACAGGATTAATGGATTTCGCTGATCATGATGAATTTGCTAACTAAGCAGTTCTAATCTTCAAATGATTAAAGTTTCAGTTTGTATTATATTTTCATCACAACATTAATCAAAATGAATATGAAATAAAATTTTTCTAAAGATGATTCCTAGTGACATCCGAGTAATCCTTTAATCCTGTTAATCTGTGATGCAGGCAATTAAATGGCATAAAAAAATCCCACATGAAGCGGGATTGAAATTCTTTTCTTTATAATCCTACTACTGGGACTAATAATTCGAACCTGCCCTGATCATGGCACACCTGAATCCTATGGTTGCAGTGGCAGAATCCTCTTCAAGGTATCTTCTTGTTCCTGGGGAAAGCCAATAAGCCACATCTTTCCATGATCCACCTTTGTAGACCCTTGATTTGTTACTGATCAAAGAATTAAAATCTTGAGTATCGTAAAGCTCCTCCTCATCCAGGAATCCATCCCTTCTGATAGGGTTGAGGTCTTCCACGTCATGAAAGGACAAAGGACGATAAACATCACGTACCCATTCATTCACATTCCCGGCCATATTGTAAAGTCCGAAATCATTGGGTGGGGATTCATAGATGTACGAGGTGATCATTGCTCCATCATTTAATTTACCCGCGATCCCTGCATAGTCACCACGTCCTCTTTTGAAGTTAGCCAGGAAATATCCCATATCCCTTCCGTAGGGATTTCTCAGGGCATGGCCATCCCATGGATAAAGTCTTCTGTGGGTTTGATTTTCATCCAGCCATTGTGTACCAATTAATGCCTGTGCTGCATATTCCCATTCTGCTTCTGTTGGGAGCCTGTAATTGGGCAGCACCACTCCTGATTCAAGGGCAATTCGTCCTCCAGATTCCGCGGGGGCATCCAAACCTGCTTCCGCAGCCAGTTTATTATTAACGGCAGCGGTTCTCCAGGCAGCATAATCCATTGCCTGAAGCCAGTTAATTCCCACCACAGGAAAATACCTGAAGCCAGGATATCTGAAATAGTGATCCACGTAGGGATCATTATAAGCTAATTGCCTGGCCCATACAGTGGTATCGGGAAGTGCTGACTGATAAAATTCCCTGGTAGAGTCTTGTTGTATATAAAACAGGTATTCTAACCAATGTACGTTGGCAATTTCAGTTTCATCCATGTAAAATGAAGCAACCGTGACAGTACGTTCGATATTGTCCCGAGAGTTCATAACATCCTGCTCAAAAGACCCAAGTACAGTTCGTCCACCCTCGATGAACACCAAATTAGGTCCGTCTGGTTGACCTTCGAAAGGGTTGAGGACAAATCCTCCCTGCTCATCGTTATATGCCAACCCGGTAGTAGTACTCATATTTCCGGGACTAGTGCTCGTAGGCCTTCCGCCGCCTCCTCCGATTAAACCAGATATAAAGTTGCAGGAGGTTATAGTTACAGTGCAACAAAGTAAAAATAACGCTGATTTTGTTATCCGTGCAATCATATTCATAACTCAGTATGCATTAATAGTGGACGCTAATATAGCAATATTAATAAACTCACCCAAAAAACAAGTAAAATCGAATGATTAATTATTAACTCATTTTTCAATCACCATGCAGTATTTAACAGATACGAACTGTAATTATTGCTTATAACTGAGATTTTATTTGAATGAGCCTGGCCAATATTTTACCATTTAACACGAAACTTGCCCATTCAATGTCCCCACATTTATGGTTTACAATATGTAACTTACCTTTACAAGTAGCTGGATATCGAGTTCAACAAACCTAAATATTAGAGACAATAAGTTGAAAACCATTAAATCCTTTGATCGTCAGAAGCTATATTGGATATTCCAGTTAACATGATGGGGATTGTTTACAATTGTATATTAACTGATAGCATTTT
>CBDVAV010000095.1:0-10356 GCA_965372055.1 uncultured bacterium
ACAAGGACCAGTGTATCAGTGACGGGGAAATCCAACTCACCGGTATCACCCTGGGCGGCGCTGCCGGAAACTTGCCTGATTATGACATTGTCTGGTACCGTGGCGCTACTTTTGGTGCCGCAACTGACCTCACTGCTTTATTGGGGCTGGCTGCCAATACCACGACCCTTAACTCTGGTAACTATCCTGCCATTGATGCGGACACTTACTGGATCACTGCACAAAAACAACTCGGCTCTGCCGGGGCTGGGGATGGTTGTGTTTCTTCTGCTGTCAGCGTGCTCATCACCGACATCACCCAGGACCCTGCTTTCGCCATCTCCAACGTCAGCCCCAACACTGCCTGTACAAATGACGATGCCAGTGCGGTGGACGGTACTTTTACCATTACCCCGTCTGACCCCTCTGCCCCGGCTATCGTCACTGATTTTGATATTGACTTTGACCCCGCTGTTTTGGCGTTTTATGCCGTGGGCGCACCACCACCGCAACTCGGGATGACAAATACTGTCCTCAATGGCAATGACCTGGCACTGACCGGACTGGCCCCCGGGCAATATGACTTCACTGTCACCTCCAACGGTACTTCTTGTGCGGTGGCCGGTATCTTCACCGTCCCTGACAACCCCACAGTGCCGGTGCTTGACCAAAACCTTGACATTACCGTGGTGCACAGGGTAGTTTGTGACTTTGACGGCCTGATTACCATTGCCGATATTACTGGCATACCATTCCCCGACAATACTGTTGATAACTACGACTTCATTTGGTATCAGGGACCCGATTTCGCTACTGCTGCTGTTGTACAGGCTTCTACTCAGGGTGGTGGTGCTACAAATGGTGACATCATTGACCTGGTTGTACTTACCCTAAACCCAGGGACTTTCTGGGTAGTGGCAACCAAAAGGGTTGGAACTCCCGGGCCTGGTGATGGCTGTTCTTCTACTGCGGTTAGCGCCATGGTACTGGACAACTCAACTGATCCCGCTTTCACTATTTCAAATGTTAGCCCCAATACCTCTTGTATCGTTGATGATGGCAATTCTGCCGATGGTACTTTTACCATTGATATTACCGACGGTAGCGCTGCCGCTTCTAATTTTGTGGTCACTTTTACCAACTCTCCTGTTTACCTGGCCAATGAACCAGCTCCACTCACTTTACCTACCCCCGTGGGCGTTGCAGGTGCCGGTTCCCTGGCACTGACCAACTTGGCACCTGGGCAATATGATTTTACTATTTTCTCAAACGGTACTTTGTGTTCAACAGACGGAATATTTACTGTACCGGACAATCCAGCAAGTCCGGTGTTTGATGAAAATACGCATTTCACCATCACCCATAAAGAAATTTGTGACTTTGACGGCTCTATCACTATTGACGACCTTTCCCTCAATGGAGCATTGATCGGGGCTGCTAATCTTGTTAATTATGATTTTACCTGGTATCGTGGTATCGACTTTATTACTGCTACAAACCTTACAATAACGGAAGGATTAGCAGCCAATATTTTAACCTTGAATATTGCCAATCATGCTACTATAGATGCTGATACCTACTGGATAGTAGCTCAAAAAATTCCCGGAACTCCTGGCGGAGGGGACAACTGTTCATCTGCCCCGGTAAGTGTGATTATTGAAGATATGACAGTTGACCCTCAAGTCGCGCTAGTGCCTACGTCAAATACAGCTTGTGATATGGCATTTGCTGATGGCATCATTGATGTTACAGTGATTACTCCTTCAGGCCCCGGAGCGGGAGCAAATTATGATTTCAACTGGCTGACCTTTCCTGCAGGAAGTAATCCTGGGGATCGATTGAACGTAGCAGGAATTCAAGGCTTTACAATTCTACAGCCTGGAAGTTATCAAGTAATGGTAACCAATCTTATTACTACATGTTCAATCACTGGTTTCGTGGAAGTCGAAGACAGTCCAGCCATCCCTCAGGTACAAGGTGCTGATATTGTAATCACAGATCAAACGGATTGCGCCCCGGTAAATGCAAGTATAATTGTTAACAGTGTGGCATCAGGCCCGTTAAACGAACACTCTTTTGAATGGTTCAGGGGAACAGATTTCAGTACTGCTGTTTCAGTTTATGGCCCTGTAGCTGGTGGAGCAGCCAATGGTAATGTATTGGATATTGCCACTTATCCTGCCATAGAATCAGATACATATTGGTTACAAGTACAAAAAACCAGTGGTAACCCTCCCGGGGCGGGATGTATCACTGCTCCTATCCAACTGGTAATTGACAGCCTTACTTCTGCCCCAGTAATTGTAGTTATCGAGCCAGTGCCCCAGACTAGTTGTGATCCACTGAACCCTAATGGAAGCTTAACTGCCACTGCTGATGGAACTACAATTGGATTTAATTGGCAATGGTATATTGGCGATCTTACTGCCATAGGTAATGCAGCATTAGAAGTACCTTTTGCAAATGGCGGCCAATCACAAGAAATATTTGATGTTGTCGGAGGTCAGTATGCTTTATTTGTAACCAATACCAGTACAGGTTGTACTAACGATGCTACTTTTATCTTATTAGAAAACCTACAATTAGATAAGCCAAGAATTCAAGCTGTTGATTTTGTGGATCCGGTAGATTGTCAACCAGCAGGAAGTATCACTATTACCTCGATGTCTAATGGTATAGGTAATAATACCTACCAGTGGTTCCTTGGTAGTACAGCCACTACTCCATTGAGAACCGATCCTGCAAATCCAGCAACGGAAATAAATGTCGAATTTATAGATGTAACCAATTATCCTGTAATTGGCGCAGGCACATATTTCGTCATTGCACAAGATAACACCACAACCTGTGTTTCTGATCCATTTGAAGTTACTTTGACAGACAAACACGTTGATCCTGTAGTGAGCATCACACGTGGTCAACCAGATACATATTGTGTGACACCAGTTCCAGTAGCTGGAAATGGAGAGTTACTGGTATCTGCCGATGGATCAAATAACATTGCCCTGTATTTGTTCGAGTGGTTTGATGAAGACCCAATAGCCAATCCGGCCGCAGTTGCTTTTGCTACCAACGTAAATAGTGCAAATGGATTGAGCAGCTCAATTACCTATTATGTGAGAGCAACAAGTTTAACAACTAATTGTTCCGCGGTATTCAGTCAGACTGTTGAATCTGATACCGAATTGGATAAACCTGAAATTTTGGCCAATACCAAAGTAGATCCACTTGATTGTAATCCTACCGCTAATATTGATATTACCTCATTATCCACGGGATCTATAGTGGATCATACTTTCGAGTGGTACAGGGGTATAGACAGTTTGAATGCCAGTCAGCCAATTTCCGGTGAAATTGCTGCTCAGCTCAACAATGTTTCCCCAGGCAGTCATTTTGCAATAGCCATTAACAATATTACTGGTTGCAGGTCGTTGCCTTATGAAGTTGTGATTGTGGGAGATAATATAGTTTTACCTGATATTACCATTACCCAACCGGCACCACAAACCAGTTGTGACCCTCTCAATCCTAATGGTCAATTAACTGCCACTGCAGATGGACAAGATGATACCAATGCAAACTACTTGTTTGTTTGGTATCCGGGACTGGATACTTCAGGAACACCAATAGACACAGCAAGTACATTAACTAACATTCTTGCAGGGCCTTATACGGTAGAGGTATTTGATCTGGTTTCGGGATGTTCAGTATTTGAATCATTTATCCTTGAAGAGGGAGTTGAACTCAATAGACCCCAGGTATCGGCTTCTTCCCAACCACAATCCCAGTGTGATGTTGACAATGGTGAAGTTCAGGCCAGGGTAATTAATATCGTAGGTGGAAGCTTTAGTTATGACTGGTATATTGGATCCAGTGTTAAAGCCACCGCTGATTTTACAGTTTTAGGCGAAGTCCCTGTTCAAGGCTTGCCTCCAGGTTTCTATACTGTTACTGCTACAGATCTGGCAACCACTTGTGTATCAGAGCCTGCAACAATTGAAATTATAGATGAAAGGATTATTCCAGATATATCCCTTAATGTTGATCAACATTTAACAAACTGTGACCCTGCGAGGCCAAATGGGCAACTTTCGGCTACAATAAATGGAGCTGTGGGCGGTTTCCTCTTCGAATGGTATAATGGAACTGATACTTCAGGCACACCTGATTTCATTGGTGGAGTTTATAACGTTTTAACTGCCGGAACCTATAGTCTGGTAGTAACTGATCTCATTACCATGTGTTCAAATAGTGCGCAGGGTATAGTGGGAGATAGTACCATTACCCCTCCTTCACCTACTCCTGAAGTATTTCAACACATGACAAGTTGCGTAAGCCCGAACGGAGTACTATTGACTAGTGTTGATGGAAACATTACCGATTATGAATTCAACTGGTACGATGGATCTTCTGTTAAATCGTCTCCTGATAAAGTTGGTGTCAAATATCAGGACGTTGATGTTGGAACCTACACTGTAACGGCAACGGATATTTTTACAGGATGTATATCAGAACCGATTTCTATAGATATCCTTGATGAACGAGTAAATCCAACATTTGAATTTATCAGTAGAAATGCTACCTGTGAGGACAGTAATGGTCAAATTGAAGTGGCATTCCTGGAAACCATTCCTATCAGGAGTGTAACTTGGACTGATCCCATTACTGGCCAGGTAATAGCAGAAGGCCCCGGATTATACGAGTTCCCTGGTGGGGAGTACGAGGTAACGATAGTTAGCGCTGAGGGTTGTACTGTTACAACAACCACGGAAATTGGTGTGGATATCATTGGTTATAATGGTATTTCGCCCAATGGAGATGGAAGTAATGATGGCTTCGAAATAGCCTGTATTAAAAAATTCCCTAATAATAATGTTAAAATATTCAATAGGGCAGGTATATTAGTGTATGAAGCGGATAATTATAACAACGAAGATATAATTTTCCTTGGATTTGGAGAAGGAGGCACTTACTTGATTGGTGAAGATTTACCTGATGGTACATACTTTGTTATCATAGATAAAGGTGATGGTTCTAAACCAATAAGGACTTTTATTGAAATTTTGAGATAAGAGATATGAGATGAGAGAAATAAAGAGTTATATATTGGTCTTCTTGATTGCTTTTTGCTGGTTATCTGCAATTGGTCAACAGCGTCCCATACAGTCGTTATATATGTTTGATCACCTGGTAATCAATCCAGCTTATGCAGGCAGTGCAGTACAACTAAGCGCAACGGTAATTAATAGAAACCAGTGGGTAAATTTTCCTGGTTCACCAGAAACTACCACCTTTACAATACACAGCGGTTTTTTTAAAAGCAGAATAGGGGTAGGTATGATGATAGCCCGCGATAAAATTGGTGTCCATGAGGATTATAGCATGTACTTCTCCTATGCCTATAAGATCAAATTTCCCTTTGGAACATTATCAATGGGATTACAAGGTGGCTTTAATAATCTAAGCTCTGATTTTAATGACCTGAAGTTAAGAAGTTCCGTTGATCCCAGTTTAGCCGGAAGAAGAGTTAAATTCAGCCCCAATTTTGGTGCAGGCCTTTATTTAAACAATGATCTTGGTTTTATAGGTTTATCAGCACCCTATTTATTGAATGATAAGATTGTTGATCTTGAAGGTGTGATAAGTGCTGCAAAAAGACGTAGGAATTACTACATTTCTGGTGGGCTAAGAAGACAAATGTCAGAAAATGTAAAGTTTCTTCCTTCATTAGTAATCAGATTACAGGAAGGAGCCCCGTTGAATTATGATGTTAATGCGATATTTGTTCTTTATGAAACCGTAGGATTAGGGTTATCTTATCGCAACCAGGATGCTGTGGTTTTTTTGTTTGAGCTAACCATTAACGAAAATTTCCATATAGGATACGCTTATGACTACACCACTTCAGCATTAAGGGAATTTTCGAATGGCAGCCATGAGATAATGATAAATTACCGAATTCGAATACCTAAGCTTCACAAAGGTTTGGAATGCCCTTCCTATTATTAGACAATCTTTTTGTGGTTTAAAACATATCTTTGCACAAATTATTTATATTGATTTTAGCCGCAATAGATATTGGTTCCAATGCCGCAAGGTTACAAGTATCCAGGGTAACCAGGTATAATGATGAGACACAATTTAAAAAACTTGAATACCTACGATTTCCACTAAGGCTGGGAATGGATGTTTTTGCCTTGGGCTTTATCTCTGAAACAAAGGCTGGCCAATTCTTAAAATTAATGCAAACCTTTAAATTATTGATAGAGCTTTATCAGGTAGATGATTATATGATCTGTGCCACATCAGCAATGAGGGAAGCTGAAAATGGCCGGAAATTGATACGGGATATTCACCAAAAAACCGGCCTTAAGATTGAGATTATTAGCGGTTCGCAGGAGGCATCTTTAATTAACAAGGCAATTTTTTCCAAAATTGGTGATGACCCTGTACTGCATATTGATGTTGGTGGTGGCAGCACTGAACTCAATCTCTACGCCAAGGGAAAGAAAATTGCTGCCGAATCGTTCAAAATTGGCTCGATAAGAAGAATACCAATCGAAAACGCCCCCAAGGTTTGGGAATCCATGGAGAACTGGATCAAATCCAATATTAAAAATCTTCATGGTAAGTTAAGTGCCATCGGCACTGGCGGCAATATCACCAAACTATATGATCTTATGGGCAAAAAGGCAGATATGAAGTTATCGTTAAGAAAGATAAAAGAAATGAGAGCCATGTTGGACAACAACTCTTTAGAAGATAACATGAGGCTTTTCAACTTAAATCCCGATCGGGCCGATGTAATCATTCCTGCATCTGACATTTACATTAATGCCATGATTTGGTCCAAAGCAACCACTATTCTTGTTCCAGAAATGGGATTAAAAGATGGAATCATGAAAATGCTCTATGAGAAAGTAAAAAGAAACTGATATTCCTCCCAAATTTAAATATCAAGATTAGCATACCTGGCATTTTTCTCTATAAACTCCCTTCGAGGTGCTACCTCATCACCCATTAACATCGAGAATAAATGATCTGCCTCCGCTGCTGATTCGATGGTGACTAATTTTAAACTGCGCTTATCTGGATCCATGGTAGTGGTCCATAATTGCTCGGGATTCATCTCTCCCAACCCTTTATATCTTTGGACATTGACAGATTCCTCTTTACCTTCTTTAGCCAATTCTTTAGTGAATTTCATCCTTTGGTCTTCTGTCCAACAATAACGTTCTTCTTTTCCTTTTTTTAAAAGATACAAAGGAGGCAAGGCTATATAAAGAAAGCCGCTTTCCACCAGTGTTCTCATGAACCTGTAAAAGAAAGTCAATATCAAGGTTCTGATGTGGGATCCATCCACATCGGCATCGGTCATAATTATGATTTTATGATACCTTAACTTTTCGATGTTTAAAGCCTTTTCGTCTTCTTCAGTTCCAAAACTTACTCCCAAGGCGGTAATTATATTTTTTATCTCCTCGTTTTCATAAATCTTATGCTCCTGTGCTTTTTCAACATTTAGAATTTTTCCCCTAAGGGGTAAGATAGCTTGAAAAGCCCTGTTCCTTCCTTGTTTTGCAGATCCCCCAGCGGAATCACCTTCCACCAGGTACAGTTCACAAACCCCGGGATCACTATCAGAACAATCAGCCAATTTACCTGGGAGACCAGTGCCGGACAAAACATTTTTCCTTTGAACCATCTCTCTCGCTTTTCTTGCCGCATGTCTTGCCTGGGCAGCCAATATTACCTTGGCCACAATTTGCTTGGCTTCTTTGGGATGTTCTTCCAAATAATACTGAAGCATTTCACTTACACAAGTGTCTACTGCGCCCATGGCTTCAGAATTCCCAAGCTTAGTTTTAGTTTGTCCCTCAAATTGAGGTTCAGGGACTTTAATAGATATCACTGCAGTCAATCCCTCCCTGAAATCGTCCCCACTTATTTCAACTTTTGCTCTTTCCAGTAGTCCTGACTTATCCGCATATGATTTTAGTGTCCTGGTGAGGGCACGGCGAAAACCCGAAACATGGGTTCCTCCCTCGATGGTATTTATATTATTGACATAAGAAACGACATTTTCAGTGTAAGATGTATTATAATTTAGGGCAACTTGAACAGGTATTTCCCCCTTTTCACCTTCCATGTATACTGGTTCCGGGATAAGGCTATCCCTAGTCGAATCCAGGTATTTTACAAATTCACTTAACCCTCCCTCCGAATAAAATTCTTCTTGTGTTGTGTTTCCGCCGTCATTTACATCACGAAAATCTTTAAGTATTAGTTTTACTCCAGTATTCAAATACGACAACTCTCTAATTCGTGAAGCAATGGTCTCGAAATTATATTCCTTTACAATAAAAATTGAACTGTCTGGCATGAAGTGTATTATAGTACCAGTTTTTGAGGTGGTGTTACCTACAACTTTAACATCACTTTTAGGAATCCCTTTTGAATATTCCTGTTCAAATATTTTGCCATCTCTATGTATTGTGGCTACCAAGCGCTCTGAAAGGGCATTAACGCAAGATACTCCCACTCCATGCAATCCGCCTGAGACTTTATAAGTGTCTTTGTCAAATTTACCGCCAGCATGCAATACTGTCATTACCACTTCTAAAGCAGACCGCTTTTCTTTCTCATGTAAGTCTGTGGGGATTCCCCTGCCATTATCAGTTACCCTGATGGAATTATCCTCTAGAATTTCTACCAATATTTCAGTACAATAGCCTGCCATTGCCTCATCTATGGAGTTATCCACCACCTCCCAAACCAGGTGATGAAATCCCCTTACACTAATATCCCCAATGTACATTGCTGGCCGTTTCCTAACCGCTTCGAGGCCTTCTAAAACTTGTATATTATCGGCTGAATAATCGCTATTTGGTGTGTTTTTTCCTTCACTCATAAGGTTCAAAATATGAATGCAAAAGTACAAATAAATAAGCAGAAGTTATCGGCATATCCTCATCATTTAGTTAACTGAAACACTTTATTTTTATCAGTGAAAATGATTATTTATACACCTGATTTTCAGCTTATTAAAGAGGCGTTTTTACGTAGGAAATAAATGATTAAAAAGGTATATTTATTTGCCTGCCAATTGTAGCTGAAAATTAATGTAATAAGGGTGAAATACCTATATGAAAATTGTGTGGAATAATAGTTATCGTTACATAATTCATTAATATTCCGTAAAACTCCCTTTGTATTTGTTAACATTTATTCTGGGAATAACTAATTCTATATCAAAAATGCTTGTGTGTAAGAAATGTTAAAATTTTATTTTATATGGAAGGTATATCGAAGTTGAATATATTAAAATCAATCTTTTATCTTTTGATAGATATTTTCCTTTTTGTTTACCAGGTTGAATTTGCTTAAAACAAAGCTCCATGTCATTGACTCTTTTGAACCACTGGCAAAATAGCCATGATCGACTAGGGTTTGATGGAACTTGTTCAGAACAAAATTTTGCAATGATTGGTTAAAATAGATCATTACGTTCCTGCATAATATAAGATCAAAAGATTCAAAGATATCGTCGTTTACCAGATCATGGATCTTAAAAGTGGTGTTCTTTAACAAAGATGGATCCATAGTTACTTTCCCATTTTGACTGTTACAATAGTCAAAGAGGTTTCTTTTTCCCAAAAACTCCTGATAGTTATTCTCGTTCAGCAACATATTTCTCATCATGTATTTGCCCTCTTGAGCCTTTTCAAGAACGATTTTATCTAAATCTGATGCCACAATTGTAGCCCGGTCGAGCAGCCCCATTTCCTTAAGTAGGATGGTCATTGAATAAACTTCTTCCCCAGATGAGCACCCAGCGTGCCATATTTTAAATTTTGCCTTTTTGCTGAACAATTCTGGAATAACTGATTCTTTTAAAACCTTCCAAAAGGAAGGATCCCTGAACATTTCAGTAGTATTCACAGTTAATTCATCCAGAAATTTCTCGAATAGACTGTGATTGGTAGCTATGTCATTTTGCAGTTTACTTACAGAAGCATATTTATTCAGTTGCATAAATCTGTCAACCCTCCTTTTGAAGGACGTCATGGCATAATCTGAAAAATTATACTTGTAGATGTCCTTAATGACAAGGATAAGATCATTTAACTCCTTTGTTCCGTTTTTCATTTATTGGGAGAATTAATAAAATATTAAGCTATATCTCAATTATTCTGTAATTTCTGCAATTAGTAGAAACCTAATACCATCTGCATCCAAAAATAAAAGTAACAATAGTGGAAGAAATTTCCATCATCTGAAGTATTCGACTGACACTATACCTCTTAATAATAATGTAAGGATTCAACATTTTTGTAACATTTTGGACAATAAGAATGTAATTTTCAGATTGATCCA
>CBDVAV010000096.1:0-10353 GCA_965372055.1 uncultured bacterium
ATCAAGTATTTTACCGTGGAATATCAATAATTTTACATTAATGTTAATTGTCATCTAATGGAAAAATCCAAGGTGTCATAATTTCAACTTTAAATGACGAATGACTATGGAACATAAACCGGCTTGAAATGAATGCCGAACTAATAAGAAAGTACAATGTTCCCGGGCCGAGATATACCAGTTATCCCCCCGTTCCATTTTGGGGCAATGAACCTCCTTCACCTGAAAAATGGAAACGAGCTGTTAAAGAGACTTTTGATCAATCAAATGACTCGGAGGGGATTAGTTTGTACGTCCACCTCCCCTATTGTGAAAGTCTTTGTACCTACTGCGGATGCACAACCAGGATAACTGTGAATCACGCTGTTGAAGAACCCTACATTGACACGCTTCTAAAAGAATGGGGGATGTACCTGGATACATTCGGTAAAAGGCCACGCATCGCAGAAATCCATTTGGGTGGTGGCACCCCTACATTTTTTAAGCCTGAAAATCTGGTAAAATTAATTAAAGGTATTAAGTCAAATTCAACTTTATGTGACGATGCGGAGTTGGGCTTTGAAGCACATCCAAATAGTACCAGTAAACAACATTTACAAGCTTTGTACGATCAAGGATTTAGAAGGTTGAGCCTCGGGATACAGGATTTCGATCCAAAAGTGCAGAAAATTGTGAACCGGGTACAAACTTATGAAACGGTAAAAAAGGTTGTAGAAAATGCCAGGGCTATTGGATATACTTCAATAAACTTCGATCTCATTTATGGATTGCCCTTACAAGAGGAACAAAGTATTAAAGGAACAATAGAGAAAGTATCCACTCTTCTCCCCGATCGCATTGCATTTTACAGTTATGCACACGTGCCATGGGTTAAACCTGGTCAAAGAATGTTCACTGAAAAAGATTTGCCAGATAACGACACCAAAAGAGCACTTTATGAACTAGGTAAGCAACTACTTGAAAACCTCGGCTATTATGAAATCGGGATGGATCATTTTGCACTCCAGTCCGATGACCTGTATCACGCTGCCATGAATGGCAAATTGCATAGAAATTTTATGGGATATACACCAAAACATACCAAGCTTTTAATTGGACTGGGTGCATCATCAATCAGTGATACCTGGACTTCCTATGGACAAAATGTAAAAAAGATTAAAGAGTATAAGGAACTGGTCGATCAAAATCAGTTTCCGGTTTTCAAGGGACATCAGTTATCTGACAAGGACCTGATATTAAGGAAGCATATTACAAATTTGATGTGTAAACTTCATACCGATTGGAGTAAGCCGGAAGATTATACTTTGTCTTTGGAAGAAAGCAAAAATAAATTAACAGAGCTTGTGGATGATAAGCTAATATCCATCAATGAAAAGCAAATTGAAATCCTAGCATCTGGACGACCCTTTGTAAGAAATGTTTGTATGGCCATAGACGAGCGTTTATGGAAGAATAACCCCGAATCCCAGATATTCAGTAAAGTGATCTAATCTGAACTGTCATGGCAATGCAAAAATGTAACTTTTCCCAATTTATGCCGTTATTAGTTATAACTTTGTATATATATTTTGTATAACTATGAAAGGAAAAAACCTAGGTGAATTTGAAGAATTGGTGCTGTTGGCAGTTTGCATTTTAGAGGGCAATGCCTATGGTATAAGTGTAACCAGGGAGATTGAAGCACATACCGGTAGATCAATCCTGTTAGGCGCAATCCACGCAACATTGTACCGTCTACAAGATAAGGGATTTCTTAAATCGAATATGGGCGGAAGTTCCTCAAAGAGGGGCAACCGACGTAAACGCCTTTTTCAAATAACTTCACTGGGAAAAGACGGTTTAAAAGAAACCCAAAATGTTAAACAGAAAATGTGGTCACTGATACCCGAAATGAGTCATGGATGATCGAATAACACCTAAATGGGCAAACAGACTGCTACAAAGATTCTGTGGCAAAGAGCTACAGGAAGAATTCAGGGGCGACCTGGAAGAAGAATATTTATCAAAGTTGAAGCAAAAGGGTACTTTTAGAGCCGTTATTTGGTATTGGACTGAAGTACTGGTGCTGATATGGAATTTTCATTCCAGATATAAGAAAGAACACGAATCGACATCAGCCATTCTGCTCAATAACTACTTCAAAATAGCATTTCGAAGACTAGGAGGAAACAAGCTGTATTCAGGTATTAATATTATAGGATTGGCAATTGGTATAGCCTGTTGTTTGATTTTATTGGCATTTGTTTCAAATGAACTCAACTTTGACAGGTTCCATAAAAATGCAGACAGAATTTACAGAGTATTGATAACCGATGAAAATTCAGAAGGTTCCGAGACTAGTGCTATAATAACGGCAGCGGTGGCTCCAAGCATGCAGGATGATTTCCCAGAGGTAAGTGCATTTACCAGATTTACTCTTCCTGAAAGTGGATTTTATAACTATGAGGATAAAAAAATAAAAACACTAAATATTTTTTATAGCGATTCATCAGTATTTGATATATTCTCTTTTAAGCTGTTAAAAGGAAATCCCAAAAAGGCGTTGACTGAGCCCAATTCCGTAGTATTAACACCCGAACTTTCAACAAAAATATTCGGAGATGAGGATCCAGTTGGAAAGATTATAATTTTAAATGGAAAAGACCAATTGAAGGTTACCGGTATTATTGAAAATTCCCCCTCAAATTCACAGTTGCAATACTCATGTTTGATCTCTTTTACCAGCCTGCTAGATAAAGGGCTCTACCTGGATTGGAACGGAGGTGTGAATTACTATGCTTATGTGCTGTTACAAGAACAAACTAACCTTGAAACACTTAAAATGAAATTCCCGGAATTCATGGATAAGCACATTAATAATAGGTTACGCAAATTAGGATGGACTCTGTACCTGGACCTGGAACTTTTAACCGATATCCATCTGTTTTCTACAGCATCAGGAGAGCTCAGCACTAAAGGGAGTATATCTACTATTTACATATTTTCGGCAACCGCGTTTGTTATCCTGATAATGGCTTGTATTAATTTTATGAACCTCACTACAGTACAGGCATCTGGCCGGGCAAAAGAGATCGGGGTTCGCAAAGTATCGGGGGCAAATAGAAATACATTGATAGGTCAATTTTTATTGGAATCATTTATTTACACCTTTCTGGCTTTTTTATTGTCCTTTGTGTTAATCTTAATTTTTAAACCAAACCTGAGCGCATTTCTGGGGAACGATCTACAATTGATCTACCTCAGCAATATTAAAGTTATATTTATTGTCACCTTGATATTACTTATAGTAACCTTCGGCTCAGGTGCTTACCCGGCGTTTTATCTTTCTTCATTTCAGCCAGTTAAAGCACTCAAAGCCCAGGTGTTCAGATCTGCTGCCACATCTTCAATTGTAAACAATCTAGTGGTATTTCAATTTTCAGTATCTATCATTTTGATTGTCTGTACCTGGGTGATCTATAACCAACTCAACTTTATCAGTAATAAGGAATTGGGCTATAAAAAAGACAATATACTGGTAGTTTCCCTGAACAGTGAAAATGCAAGCAAAAATTATGAAGTCTTTAAAACTGGGATTTCTGGGCTTGCAGGGATCATATCGGTGGGTGCATCTTCAGAAGTCCCTGGTAATGATTTTACCTCAAACGGATATCGGCCAGAAGGATATGAAACCTCAATCATGTTCCATGCCCTGCATATTGATACAGATTACTTGTCAACAATGGATATGGATATTTTGGAGGGCAGAAATTTCATCATTGACAGTAAAACTGATAAAGAAGCAATTTTAATCAATGAAAGTTTAGCAAATCATTTGGGTTGGGATGATCCTATTGGTAAAATAATAGAGAGAAATGGAAAGCACGAAGTAATTGGCATGGTAAAGGATTTTAATTATGCCACGTTACACCAAAAGATCGAACCATTGCTTTTTACCATCAAATCCTGGAGAGGGTATAGAAATGTATCGATTAGGATTTCTGGTGATCAAATTCATGATAATGTTTCCAAAATTGAGTCGAAGTGGAAAGAAATTAACTCCGCGGAGCCATTTGAATATTATTTCCTCGATCAATCGTTCGATAACTTCTACAAAAGGGAACAAAAATTAGGTGATATCTTTTTGGTCTTTTCAATCATTGCCATCGTCATAGGATGCCTTGGTTTATTTGGGCTGGTTTCATACACTGTAAAACAACGAACCAAGGAGATTGGCATTAGAAAAGTATTGGGCGCAAATACATCAAGTTTACTTTTGTTGCTGTCCAGAAACTATTCCATAAAAGTATTACTGGCAAATTTAATTGCCTGGCCGATTGCCTATTATACCATGGGTCAATGGCTTTCCGGTTTCTATTATCATATGGATTTCTCGTTGAGCATCCTTTTTGTTTCCGGGTTGATCGCCTTTGTAATTGCATTGGCCACGGTAAATTTACAAACCATTAGAGCTGCCCGTCAAAATCCAACAGAGACCTTGAAATACGAGTGAAAATTTAAAATTCCACTGATCAGTTGGCATGGCAACTTCCTAATTTTCAGTGTTTTTGTTGTCATTTTGCTAAAATAATAATTATCTTTTGGTACTCATCAAAGGCAGTTAATTATGAACTTAATATTCAAATTGGAAGCCTGGGGAGATATTCATCGTCCCGTGTGGCTTGATTACTTAAGAATTGTACTGGGATCATTTATCACTTACAAAGGGATGGTCTTTATGGTAAACATTGAACAGCTCCAATCATTGATCGGTGGATATGATGTGATTTTCGCCTCCATAGCAATCGCACATTATGTAATATGGGCCCATGTTTTGGGAGGCCCCCTAATTGCACTTGGACTTTTTACCCGTGTATTGGTGATTTTACAACTTCCGATTATCATCGGAGCCATGTTTTTAGTTAATTACCAAAAAGGATTTTTGTCCGTGGGAAACCATATGGAGTTGGAAGTGTCTATTCTGGTTTTTATAGGATTGGTATTATGCTATATTTTTGGTTCCGGAAAGGTTTCCATTGATGAAATACGAAGAAAAGACAAGCCACCGATCAATCATGAATAATCAAATCAATAATAGAAATATTGCTGATTATTTATGATATCTTCACCACTCAATCAGAATCATTTAAACAATTAAAACCATGAAAAATAAAATATTGATCTTTGTCCTTACAGGACTCCTGTTTACTGTCCTGATATCTTTCACATTAGTCGATAACAAAACAAGAGCTGGTGAATATGTAATGATGCGTGCTTATGAGCCTATTGATGCCAAGAGTGAACTTGTCCTTTCTTATGGCAATGGAAAATCAGAAAGAATTGACTTGCACGATTTAAAAACAGAAAACCACGAATTTAACCAAGACATCATCCTGGGTACTGTAAACCGCCTAGCGGCAGAAGGATATACACTGGTTTCAACTTCAAGCTCAGGCGTTGGAAACAGAACATCAATCGTGCATGTAGAAACGTTTATGTTCGTAAAAAATCAATAATCCCCAGGAGAACTTTTCAGAGTTAGGCCATGATAGGAAAATTTATATTGTTGGCTGTTTTCGGTATTGCCATGGCTCATTTCGAGGGTGTGGTAGTGGTTTACCTTCGAAAAGTATTGGGGATCAGCAATACTGATTCAAATATCGAATCAATTGATAAATTCCCTAAACCTTATATTCTTATTGAAAAGACCAGGGAAGCAGCAACTATTGTAATGTTAGTAGTTTTGGCTATTCTGGTTGGAAATGGCTGGCTTGATAAAATGGTAGTATTTCTATGGACTTTTGCTTTTTGGGACCTGTTCTACTACCTCTCCCTTTATATACTGATTAAATGGCCTCCAAGTCTTACTACCATTGATGTACTGTTTCTAATACCTAGGCCATGGATTGCACCGGTATGGTTTCCGGTTGGAATATCAACCATTACCATTATAACAATTGCTATATTATACCTTTCCCCATTATTGCATTAATAATGGGTTGATAGTAAAATCAAAAGTCGCTGGCTTAGTCTTATAATGTAAAATAAAAAAAGCCAGTAAAAAATTACTGGCTTCAATGTCATTAGGCTCAAATATATTTACTCTGCTAGCTTTACGTTCACTGCATTTAAACCCTTTTTTCCTTCTTGAAGCTCAAAAACTACTTCATCATTTTCTTTTACCCTGTCAATCAGGCCTGAAATGTGCATGAAATACTCTTTTTCACTTTCTGAATCTTTAACAAATCCATATCCTTTGGATTCATTAAAAAATTTTACTGTTCCTTTGTTCATATAATAATTTTAATTCTTGTTTAAAAGTAATCATAATTATTAACATAGGATTGTTTTTTGTTTCTTAATAAAAATTTACTTCTATTATCCAATTATTATATCCATAATATGTCAATCTCAGATATTTTCATCTATTTGCATAAATAATTTTCCTGAAAACTGACAAAAGTCATTGTTAAACTCTTTAGGCCATGGTTACTTTTGATAGAGCAATCGGTCTGTTAGAGACTGTAATTTTCCCATTATGCGAGGGGGTTGGTTACTACACCCCCTCCTTTTTTATAAATCATGATTTAATTTTATATCATTGCATCCATCGGGTAATTGCCATACTTCTTCTTCACCATTTATGACAATCACGGAAATTGCTTATTTATCATCATGGATCACAAAAATCTTCTGATAGCCAGCACTTCAACAGTTTATGGAACCCCTTATTTGGAATATCTTAGGGAGGTGATCATTAATTTCTTCTTGGGATCAAAAGAAATAATCTTTATACCTTTTGCCAGGCCGGGAGGGGCAACTTTGTCCGAATATACCAATGTGGCCAAATCTTTTTTTCAAAGATACGATATGAGGTTGGTCGGGATTCATGAAAGCAATGATATGAATAAAGCCTTATCAAAGGCACGGGGGATTTTTACTGGAGGAGGCAACACTTTTTTACTCCTCAAGACCCTCTATGATCATAACCTTTTAGAAGTAATCAAGAATAAAATAAATGAAGGCGTACCTTACCTGGGAACCAGTGCCGGTTCAAATATCCTTGGGGAAAATATAAAAACCACCAACGATATGCCCATAGTTTACCCACCATCATTTGATGCAATTCAAGCAGTTCCTTTTAACATTAATCCGCATTACACAGACCCTAATCCAGAATCCAAGCATATGGGTGAAAATAGGGAGACTAGGATCAAAGAATTTTTAAAATTCAATGACACTGCCGTAGTAGGATTAAGGGAAGGCAGCTATCTCCATGTTGTTGATAACAAGATATCTCTTGGGGGGCCACATAAAGCAAAGATATTCCAACCAGAGTCCAAGCCCTTAGAATTAGCTGCAAATGATGATCTTTCTTTCTTATTGAATGAAAGCAAGTAAATCTCAATCATTTCAGGGCAAAATCTGAAAGCTTAATATTTAGTTAAAATTTGGTTTTGCAAAAAGTATTACTACATTTGTAGTAAATAAACTACTTAATTAGTACATGGTTCAATTGACAAAAACGGAGGAGACAATAATGAAATACCTCTGGAAGTTGGAAAAAGCCTTTATGAAAGACCTGGTGGATGAATTTCCCGAGCCAAGGCCAGCTTATACAACCATTGCAACCGTCTTGACCAGAATGATTGACAAGGGATATGTTGCATATAAGCAATATGGAAAAGTAAGGGAGTATTATCCGGTATTGAAAAAATCGGAGTACTTCACCAACCATTTCAACAACATCGTCAAAAATTTTTTCAATGACTCTCCATCTCAGTTTGCTTCGTTTTTTACGACCAGAAACAACTTGAGCCTTGAGGAACTCGAGGAATTGAAAAAAATCGTAGAAACCCAAATTCAAAAAAAGAAGAAAAGATGATAGTATACGTTATAGAATCAAGTGTCTGCATGATGGTTTCTCTAGCATGCTATTACCTATTTTTTAGCAGAGGCAAGTATTTTTATTTCAACCGGGCTTATCTGCTCTTTACCCTAATCCTCTCATTATCAATTCCCATTATTGAAGTTGATACACCATATTCATATTCTTTTTTTGATGTTGATCAATTTCACGTGGAAGGAGAAGCGGTAGCTATTTCAGATAATTTGAAAAGGCAAAGCAAGGAGGATTTAGAACAGTCAGAAGTATCTTCATTTTTAGGTGTGACATCAGTTCTGCTATCAGTGTACCTACTAGGTGTACTCTACATGCTTTATCGATATGTCAAAGGCCTAGTGGCTATGCGAAAGATAGTGACCGATTCGGAACTGGTTAACCTGAAATCCCATAGGATCGTTTTAATGGATAATTATTCTGCCCCTTTCAGTTTTCTGAATAACATTTTTGTGAATAAATCCGATTATCAAAAAAATGGAATATGCGAAACCGTCTGGTTTCATGAACTGGTACATGTTGGCCAGTATCATTCTTTGGATATTTTGCTCGTGGAGCTATTGCTCGTGGTTTTCTATTTCAATCCTTTAGTGTGGATTTATCGACATGCCTTGAAATTGAACCATGAATATACCGCTGATGAAAAAGTGACAGAATATTGCCCCGACCTTGAAAAATATGCAAATCACCTTTTACAATTTGCTTACGTAAAAAACATCTCATTTGAATGTAGTTTTAATTATTTATCTACTAAAAAAAGATTAATTATGTTAACAAAATCAAAAAATAGCAAGGTGCTATTTGGAAATAAGGTAGCACTTTCAACGCTTGTAGTATTGGCCACGGTTTCAATGCTTTCTTTTACAAATGATCAAAAAACCGACAAAATTGTCAATATTGACAAAGACTTCACAGTCTTAATCGACTTAGGACATGGGGGAAAGGACCAGGGAGCCACCAGCTTGGATGGGAGTATTAATGAGGTGGTTATTATCAATGCCATTGGAGATCAATTGAAAAAGCTAAAAGCAGACTTTAACGTGATTTATACCAGGGAAAACAATCAATTCCCATCCTTAAGGGAAAGAGTAAATCTGGCCAATGAAACCAAGGCTGATTTACTCTTGTCATTACATGTTAATCAAAACAAGAAAAATGAAAATTTAAGCGGGATTGAAGTGTATTACTCCGACTTAAATATTGCCCATCAGGAATCGAAAAATATAAGTGAGACGTTTGCTGAAAAACTTGAATTTAGAGATGGAAGTTCCCCAGGTATCGTTAAAAAGGCAGGCTTCATAGTGCTAAAAAATAGCATTTGTCCATCTGTTTTGTTAAACCTAGGATTTATCACCAACAAAGAGGATTTGGATTATCTAATGGAAGAGAAGAATCAGAGAAAACTAGCCAAGCAAATTTTTGAAATCATAGAGCAAGTAATATTTTAAATATGGTATCAGGGTAAAATTATCGGGTCTGATTCTTTGACCATTTCATAGCCCTATAGTGCCAACAAATTAAAGCCCCTTTATGCTGTAAGTTAATCTATAAGCGAAATTCTCTCCAAATCCCCCAGGGTTTTCATGTGGCCCGTACCTGTAAAAAAATCCCATGCCCAATCTTCCATATAAAACACCAAATAGCTTAAACTTCAATAAATTATTTATCCCTAATCCACTTTCGAAGAATCCTTTGTTGTATGATTGAAAAACTGTTTCTGTACTTCGATGTAGAATCTTATCATCTAGTTCTCCCCAACCCATATGATGGTAAATTACAAAATCCGGTTTCAATTTGGAGTGGCCAAATATTAGCGGGCCAAAATCATGGGAATAGTAGAGATTAAGAAAACGGCTTGATACAAATTCATAAATTCCCATGGTCTGAAAAGCATCTTGTATAATAATACTACTGGTTCCAAGATTACCGCCACTGCCATTAAAAAGAGTAGGATAAGGTACATCGCTATCCATAATTCCACCCTCTATAGTAATTTCCGATGTGCCAATATGACCAACGTGAACCTTATAATCGATACTAGTGCTTACTTTTTGATAATCATATTTTCCGCTAAATAGTCCGTTTATCCCCCTGGTATAGTTCAGATAAATAATTGGATAAAATGAACCAAGTCGTACAACCTCTCCCAATGTGTTTGATACACGTTCATTAATTGCATACCTGGTTCTGAAGCTTACTTCTGTGATATCCACTTCATCAGTGAGAATATCACCATTTACATCTTGACCTATTTTGTATTGATAATCATAACTTGGTCTCTTGGTATATTCATTTAACCCAAATTCGAATAAATGATATCCTGGAGTGCGGAAGCTCAAATGGACTTGATTGGATTCATAATCATCCATTCTATTGGTGAAAATTTTTCTAAAAAAATCAGGCTCTTTATCCAGGTAATTTATCTGGCCGGGTTCAATGATATCGCTAAAGTGATGATATTCAATTTTAGCATC
>CBDVAV010000097.1:0-10328 GCA_965372055.1 uncultured bacterium
TAATGACATTTCGGGCAACCAACTTACAAATACCCTGCGTACATTTTTTGCCGATGCAATGTTCAAATACCATGGGTTGTCAATAATGACAGAGTATGCCATTAAATCTGCCGCGAAAGATATAGCTTCATGGGGTACCGGTGAAGGATTTGTTTTTCAAGCAGGCTATCTATTAAAAGGCAATTATGAAATAGCCGGTAGATACGCTAAAATCGAGCCAGATGACCTTATTTTCTCCAGTTTGTCAGAAGAAAGCGAGTATACTTTAGGGTTATCCAAGTATATAGTTGATCACAATCTGAAAGTCCAAAGCGACTTTTCATCAATTGACAACGGTGGCATAAAGAATAATTTCAGGTTCAGGTTTCAGGTGGAGTTGGCATTTTAATTTATTAATTGACAGAACAGAGAAAAAGTATAGTGATGTTTAAATAATGTGCTTAGATATTTTATAATTTATTGTTGAAAAGTTCGAAGTAGTGGGAAATGATGTTAAGTTTATGATATCTAACTACTAACCTGAATCAAAGTAATTTTATTTCACTGTAATTGATGCCAGCTAATAAATAATTAAATCAATCCAAAACAAATTATTGACATGAAATTCGGGATTTTAGACGTATTGGAGCTTATTGGAGCCTTAGGGTTTTTCATTTATGGAATGAAGGTGATGAGTGAGGGTATCCAGAAAGTAGCGGGATCAAAAATGAGGAGTTTCTTGCAGGCGATGACTTCAAACCGCTTTAAAGGTATATTAACTGGTTTCTTGTTAACCAGCCTTGTCCAGTCCTCTTCAGCCACCACGGTTATGGTAGTGAGTTTTGTGAATGCTGGATTGTTATCGCTTGTCGAATCCATAGGTGTAATAATGGGGGCAAACATTGGGACAACAATTACTGCCTGGTTGATCTCTATCGTTGGACTAAAAGTAAATATATCGGCCTTTTCATTGCCTATCATCGCCTTTGGCTTCCCTTTACTTTTTGCTAAAAAAAGCAGTTTGAAATCGTGGGGAGAGGTAGCCATAGGTTTTGCCCTATTGTTTATTGGATTAAATGAACTCAAAAGCTCGGTACCTGATTTGCAATCCAACCCTGAGATACTTGAGTTCTTAGCCGGTTATACAGAAATGGGCATACTTTCAGTAATAGTTTTTATTGGTATAGGCACAATTATTACAATTGTGGTGCAATCTTCCAGTGCAGCCATGGCTTTGACTTTGATTATGGCAAACAATGGATGGATACCTTTTGAAATGGCAGCTGCCATGGTTCTGGGAGAGAATATTGGTACAACTATCACCGCGAACCTAGCAGCAATTATTGGTAATGTTCATGCCAAACGTTCTGCCAGGGCTCATTTTATTTTTAATGTTACTGGAGTAATATGGATGATAATTTTATTTTTTCCTTTTGTTTCAGTAATTAATTCCTACATGCTGTCTTCCCAAGGGGTTTCTCCTATGGATCCAAGTCAGCCTGAATCAATTCCTATTGCACTTTCAATATTTCATTCAGCATTTAATATTATTAATGTTTTATTAATGGTCGGGTTCGTAAAGCTTATTGCCAGTACAGTGACCAAATTGGTCCCAGCCAGGGGGGACGATGAAGAATTTCGCCTTGAGTACATCGGGGATGCAATTTTCAGGACTCCGGATATATCAATCCTTGAAGCCCGTAAAGAAATCGCAAAATTTGGAGGGATAACTTCTAAAATGTCCGAATTCCTGCAAGAATTAATTAGTAAGAAGAAAGATAAAAAAAGGGTCAAATTGATGGATAGGATACAGAAATATGAAGAGATTACAGATAAAGTAGAAGTTGAGATTGCAAATTTCCTATCAAAAGTGGCAGAAGGAAATATCACTGAAAAGACCTCCATAAGGATCAGGTCTTTACTAAGTATTAATAATGACCTGGAACGAATAGCGGACATTTTTTACCAGATGTCCCTTAATGTGCAACGAAAGAATGAAAGCAATCTTTGGTTTACAGAGAAACAATCCGAAAACCTCACGGAAATCTTTAATCTATTGGATGAGGCTTTTGAAATAATGACCAGAAACCTCAACCCTAATTATTCCAAGGTTAAAATGAAGGACGCCATAGAAAAAGAAAAACAAATAAATGCCAAGAGGAGTGAATTGAGAAGAGAGCATCTTAAAAAAATAGAAAAAGGCGAGTATGACATCATCAGTGGAATTATATATATTGATTTGGTTGCCTCTATTGAAAAGATCGGAGACCACATTATCAATGTTACCGAAGCTGTAACCGGAAGGATCTAGTTTGTATCCAGCCTTTTGAGTACAAGTACAATTTCCCGCCCTGATAATTAATTAACAGCTAAAGCGGGAAATTGTATACATCCACGAATTGAATTTAGTCTTTCAGTATTTTGTGTGTGTATCTTTTATCACCAATCATCACCAGGAGATGATAAATCCCATCTTCATAGCCTCTTAGATCAAGTTGTACCCGGATAGTTTGAACATTGCCAAGCTCCTTATGACTTATGACCTTACCGCTGACATCATGTAAACTATAACTTACCCTGTTAGTTTTATTTGGCTAATACTTTAGGTGAATTATGTATCAACCTCTGGGAGATATGTAACATTGTTTCTGAGGGTAGCCATCCATCGGATGGGTGGTAGTTGGTTGGGACAGCCATCCGATGGGTGGTGGTGCCAGCGAAGGTGAGCTTTGTTAGCGGGGACTGTCTTTGTAACTCCGTCCTTTAGGGCGGAGGGGTTGGCAAGCTCCAGGTTGGGCTTTAGCCCTTACTTTTCGAAGTGCTAAAATTTGCGGGTCAAAGTACTGGATTCCTGCCTCCGCAGGAATGACCTCTTCGAGTGACTTGCGTAGAATAGTTTAACTGGGGATAAAACCTGAAATCCATCCGATGGGTGGTGGTGCCAGCGAAGGTGAGCTTTGTTAGCGGGGACTGTCTTTGTAACTCCGTCCTTTAGGGCGGAGGGGTTGGCAAGCTCCAGGTTGGGCTTTAGCCCTTACTTTTCGAAGTGCTAAAATTTGCGGGTCAAAGTACTGGATTCCTGCCTCCGCAGGAATGACCTCTTCGAGTGACTTGCGTAGAATAGTTTAGCTGGGGATAAAACCTGAAATCCATCCGATGGGTGTGATGCCAGCGCATTGCAACTCCGTCCTTTAGGGCGGAGGGGTTGGCAAGCTCCATGTTGGGCTTTAGCCCTACTTTAATTTCACCTTAAAAAACCACTTCCTTTGGGCGTGGTCATGTACTTTTGGCTATGTCTGTATTTGTTGGCATAAAATGAATGATGAATATCGATTAACGAATAATGATTTAAGATGTGACTCGAATACTTCAAAATTCTCCCAAAGGGATGCCTTTGGCATAAAATCGTTAATCGGTGTTCGATATTCAAAAAACGGAAAGTGCTCAAAAGCCCCCTATGGGGGCAAACCAAAGCCACCTTCTCAAAAGATGTGATTTTTATTGGGGCTATTGTTAAGAGGGCTAAAGCCCTGTTTGAATTACCGCCTTGAAAGGCGGTGTTAGCGATAATTTACTGTCGTTATTGTGGTGAAAAGTTGATTAAGCTATAATCTTAACCGATAGGTATATTTGATCAAAAAGATGTTATGTGGCTTTACATCGAAAAGGTCACCTGCTAAACCCTGAAATGACCTTCCCTGATCTGTTGGTAACCCATCTGTTCTTCCCTGTGTCCAGACCAGGAACAAGGTGGAACCGGGTATGTATTCCCATCTAATTACCATATTGGACCTGAACTGCACGAAATTGAAGTCGGGTTTCTCAAAACTATAATCGGTTATATTGTCACCATTTTCATCGATCAGGTATTCTTCAAACTCCGAATTAAAGGATATTTCGTTATTGGTGAATTGGTGAAAGCGGTCAACAAAGTTTGATCCATCGGGATCGGTAATCCTTTTAAACCCCGAATATTCCCCCTTAGAGATAAAGGGCTGGCCCCAGTATTGAATGGTCAGATTGGGGTTAATGACGTAACTGATCCTTAAAGAGAGGCTATAGGTATTTTGTTCGATTTTACTAGTGATATATCGAACATCGCTTCCATAATCCGCCGTGGTAACATATTGCATTTTATCATTACTAAAATCAAATGTTGGTGAAAGGGAAATGTTCAGTGCATCAATGGGGCGATAAGTGAAATTCACAAAATAACCGCCAGATCGTTCAAATCCTTCGTTGCCCCAAAAATTCCACTGATTTATACTGAAACGAAATTTCTTGCGGTTATCGGAACCCACCCAATACCAGTTATTAATACCGCCAGGGGATGTCAAAGCCGGCCCTCCCCTCAAACTGGCGTTAGAAACTCTTTCTCCTTGTAAGGTGCTACCTGTTCCAAACCCCCAATTATTTTTGAAGTTCGCATTGACATTAAAATTCAATGCCCGATAGGTATTTGTACCCCCGAAATCAAAATGCAGGAACTGGTTACCGTTAATCCTGAGGCTTCTGAAAATACTAAAGGGTTTAAGAATACGGTACTGTGCCCACGACCATTGGTTAATCAGGTCTGACCTGATGAGAAATCCCAAGTCGTTCAGTTCCAGGCCAGGGCTACGGTAGGTGGCACCAGTCTGGAAGATCAGTTTACCACTGTTTTTGGCAAACTTTAGGGTACCACCTGTTCCTCTCAGCGATGTCCGGGTTGAGTCCACGGAAACATGGGAGGCATCTGGTCTTTGGAAATATCTTTCACTTGCTGTTTGTGTTCCAAGAATTGCCTCTTGAGAACCCCCAACAGAACTGTAAATCCCATTGAATTCAATTGAATATTTTCTTTCTTTCCATTGATGTTTAAAATCTATCCCTCCACTGTAAGCTTCTTCGTGCAGGAAGTTCAATTGGTTATCGTCAATTTTGCGGTTAGTAGCGGTAAACATTCCCCCGATAATAGTATTGCCTTCATTGATATCTTGTTGAACCCTTCCCACGAAATAGTTGGTAAAAGGTTCAACTACTTCTTTCCTTCTTGCACCCAAAAAATCAATCTCTGCTTTTGCCTTCTCAGTTATAGACTCCAATACCCCCCACGAAAATCCGTTCTTGTTTTTGCCTGTGAGTTTAAATGCACCCAGTATTCTGGTATTATCAGGTTGGTCAGCATATTCACTGTCGGCTAAATCAGGATAATATTGAGGATTACGTCCAATCCTGCGGGAATAAAACAGGTTGTCACGATTAAAACTTCCACCGGCTACCGATTGCGTGATCGGAAAATTTAGGATGTTCTTTCCTTCAATAAAAAATGGTCTTTGCTCCCGGAAAAATACCTGGAAAGCTGACAAGTTTACTTGTGATGGATCTGCCTCAACCTGGCCAAAATCTGGATTTATGGTAAAATCAAGGGTGATATCACTGGTTATGCCAATTTTTCCATCTATACCTACATTGGCATTTGAGGATTTTCCGGTAGCAAATGGATTGCCTTCTTCTTTTTCAAATTTTTCTGTTTTACCAAGGATATATGGCTGGATCTCAATTTGTTTTTGAGGCTTTATTCCCTCAATACCATTTAATTCCCCAAAAAGATGTACCCAGCCGGGGGCTTTTTGAGGAATATATTGCCAGGTTGACCGTTCCTCATTTCTAAAGAATCTTCTGGTAAACTGAATTCCCCAGGTATGTACCGGTTTGTCTGCAAACCTCAACTGACTTAAGGGGATTCGCATTTCTGCCGTCCACCCCTGCTCATCAATGTTGGTTTTAACATACCAAATTGGATCCCAGCTGGAATCCCAGTTATCACCATTATTGGATATGTATTCATCGCCTTTAACTCCTGAAACACTGGCCGTGAAAGAAAAAGCTGTTCTCTTATCAAAATAGCTGTCAATATTTATCTCTACCCAATCCCCTGCAAATCCATCCCGGCGTGACATTCGTTGCACAATTTTTTCAGGTTCTGAATCAACTGCCCTTATTGCTACATAAAGGTTTTTAGCATCATACAATATCTTGAAATTTGTTGGCTGTGAAGGTGCTTCCCCTTCATTTGGTTGAAACTGTACGAAATCCCCGCCCCACTCTACCTGATCCCAGGCTTCATCGTTGATCAATCCGTCCAGGAGAGGAGCAGCTCCATTTACACGGGCTGTTAAATACGATTTCTTTTCGATGGTTTCGTCTTGGGAAAATAAAGATGTTACAAGAATTAGTGCTACAAAAAGTGTTGATGACCTTTTCATTGGTTGAGTTTTTGAGTTGTTGTTATTGGCCAGGTATTTAAAAGACCACAAAGCTTCTAAAAGGTTGCGATCATTAATCCAATTGGCCACTATTTGGACGACAAACACCTGACTTATAATAAAACATACCTTTAATAGCCAAAAAGGTTACATGTTTAACGAATAATTAGGTGTAATATTCTTAGTGGGGAGCAAATAATTTTCTAATGCATTACATTAAAATTGAGGATGTAATCATTGACAATAATTGATTGACCTTACTTCCATCAATCCAACGAATAACAACCACCAGTTCCTTTTCAGGGAAAATCCATACAATATTACTTCCACCTCCCCTGGCAGCATAACTGTTGGCTGGAACATCAGGCCACATTTTGCTTTCTGTATTTAACCACCACATATAACCATAAGTGGGTTCAGGAGTTGATGGAGTGGTTGCCATATCAATCCATTCACTGGAAATGAGCTGTTGATCTTTCCAATTCCCATTTCTTGAGAACAGCAAACCAAACCGGGCCAAATCCCTGGTACTGATCCACATGCCCCCTCCCCAGTGTCCTCCTCCACTAACAGAAGAAACTGTTTCTCCGTTCATTACAACTTTGGATGTACTGTAACCATGCCATTGCCAAGTGTCAGAAGCACCAATAGGATCCATGATCCCATCCTTCAAAATTTTCGGCAATGGTTTTTGATGGACATTCATAGTGACAAATGCTGCAAGGTTCACCCTGACATCATTATACTCCCAAAAGGTACCAGGGGTTTGTAACTCCCTGTCAACTCCTTTCCTTCTGTCTGCCAAATCAGGTTTCCCCCATAGCCAACCTTCCCATTCGCTGGTTTGGGTCAATAAATGCTGCCAGGTTATCTGGCTATTATGATCTCCCTGAAATATACTGTCCAGGCCATAGGTTATTACTTTATCGTCCAGGTTTTTTATCAAACCTTGATCAAAAGCAAGTCCGGTAGTAGTACTTAAGAAGCTTTTAGTGACACTGAAAGTCATATCCACTCTTTTGGTATCACCAAGTTCGTAGACAATATATCCATCCTTGATAACAAGAGCATTGAATTCCCCCCGTTCTTTGGTAGGGCCTACCAGGGAATCATGAACTGTTCGGGCACGACTCCTGAGCATTGCCCCCAAATCTTTTGAGCCCTGGGTCTGGTTCTCAAACCCAAAGGCAAGGGCTTCTTCCAGTTTTACAGCATCAAATCCCATCTCCGAGGCATCTCTATTTTCCCAAACACCTGGTTCAGGATAATAGGTGCTTAACTCTTCAGGAACTCCTGAGGGCTTACAGGAGAATAAAATTGCCGCGTAAAAAAGAAAACTAATCTTCTGCGGCATATTTGACAGCAATTTGATTTAACCTTTCACTGATTTCTTCTTGCGACAACCATTTCCCCCGTACCATCACGCCCGATTTATCACTTACATTTTTTATGTCATCAAGTGGGTTGGAGTTAAGTAAAATCAAGTCTGCAGCAGCACCTTCGGTTATTGTTCCGAATTGCCCTTCCATGTCAAAATAAATGGCAGGATTGATTGTTCCTGATTTAAGTGTCTCAAATGTTGATAACCCAGATTCAACCATGTAAAATAACTCGTGTTGAATAGAGAAGCCAGGTACATTGAAAATCTGAGGTGCATCAGATCCCAGCAGGATACCTACACCTTCTTCATGCAGGGCCTTTATGATCTTTCTACGCACTAGATTGAAACGGCCTGCTTTTTCAGGATCGTACGTTGGGTTGCCCTGGAATTCAATTTTTCTGTTGACCCAACTTTCAAGAATTTCTTTGGATACGTATTTCATTTCATCCCCATCAGCAAGTTCATGAGGAGGTATTGGCCCTGCCCATCTTTCCATCAAACTTTGGGTTGGCACTACCCATACTCCGGCATCTTTAGTCATTCTGGTAAGGTCTGCCAGCATTTCCTCATTTGCCAGGTCTGTAAAATTCAAACCGAAAAATCCATTTTGTGTGGGATCAACCCCTTCGCTTTCGGGCACCAGTCCTTCCAAGTAGCCATCGATATGATCAATTGAAGCATATTTCGCTTCGATTGCCCTCCTAATGCCAACCAAATTGGAAACATGTCCAGCAAAAGGGATATCTACTTCATTGGCCGTTTTAACAATCTCATTGAATACTTCCAGTTTTATCCCCGGATGCATCTTTAGAAAGTCGTAGCCATCTTCTTTATAAGCAGTGA
This sequence comes from uncultured bacterium, assembly GCA_965372055.1. GTDB lineage: Bacteria > Bacteroidota > Bacteroidia > Cytophagales > Cyclobacteriaceae > CBDVAV01. The sequence continues at coordinate 8,452 of CBDVAV010000097.1, forward strand.
CTTTTTCCCTGGCCTCTTCCACGGTTTTAACACTATTGCCATTGAGTGAAGGTCCTGAAGTAAAAATCCTGGGACTTAGGACTTCATTATTGGCAACCTGCTTTTTCAGTTCCAGGTGAAAGGGTTGGCCAAGCATTCCGCGAATGGTGGTAATACCATTGGAGAGATAGAGGAACAATGTCTCTTCAACTATTTCCATACCGTTTTGATCACCTGGAATATGGGCATGCATTTCAGCCAACCCAGGTATTAAATATTTCCCGGAGCCATCAATAATCATTGCTTTTTCTGGGATAGTAACTAAATCAGAAGGGCCAACAGCCGCTATTTTTCCCTCCTTTATCAGGACAGTTTGATTTTGCAATAAGGTATCGCTGCTCATGGGTATCACATTCACGGAAGTGATAGCGGTTTCAGCATCCGGAACTTCTATTTGTGCTTGTGATTTTTGGGAAGTTCCACTGTCGCATGCGAACAAGAAGATTATATAAAATAGCAAAATGGTTTTGGTCAGTGATTTCATTGTGTTGGGATTTATAATAAAAGTTTAAACACAAATTAATATAATTGTCTTTAATACATTGCACTAAATTATATTTTCATTGAATATACAGTTACAAACGGCAATAAAGCACTTATCTGAGAAGGATGAAGTCATGGCATCAATCATAAGCCAGGTGGGTAGCTGTGGTATAACACACAGGAAAAATTATTATAAAGCATTGGTTCATTCGATAATGGCCCAACAAATTTCTGTAAAAGCATCTCAATCCATTGCTAAAAGGTTTTACCAGTTAATTGGCCAAAAGTTGGAGCCAAGCAATGTGCTTAAGCACTCTATAGATGAGTTAAGATCAGTAGGACTCTCCATTCAAAAAGCAACTTATATCAGGGATCTTAGTGAAAAGTTTGCCCAAAATGAAAATATTTACAACCATTTGGGGCAATATTCTGATGAAGAAGCTATTATGAAACTAACAGAAGTGAAAGGGATAGGGATTTGGACGGCTCAAATGTTTCTGATTTTTTCGCTTGGCCGACTTGATATATTACCTCTTGATGACGTTGGATTCCAAAATGCATTTCAAAAATATTATAAGATGAAAAAGAGGCCTTCGCCTAACTATTTAGAAAAAATGAGTAAAAAATGGTCTCCCTACCGCTCGGTGGCAGTTTGGTATTTGTGGGAGGCATTCGACCGGGCAATTATGTAAATTCCGGTATTTCCAAAAGCTCATAATCATCTCCTTTCCCATAACGTATAAGGTCACTCAAAAGAAATACCTCCAGTGTCATCAGGTCCTTAACTTTAAAATCTTCATTTGCCATGATGTCCAAGACCTCAAATTTCGATTCTTCTCCGTAATTTCGAAGAAAGTATCGCTTTCCTGTGCGAATCGTATCAAAAGATATGGGCATAGAGTTATTTTTGTATGAACTTCCCCCTGCAAGATAAGGGGTATCAAACTGAAATTAAAAAAAAACCAAACGCTTCCACTGAGTAGCTTTAGCGCTCGTGGAGGGGCGGGGAATTAAGCCCTTGTCCGCCTATGGCGGATAAAAATAGATAAAAAACCAAACAGCAAGAGACGGCGGCCATGAAGTTTTGTATTGGAATTTATATAGTATTGGCAGGGGTTCTCCAACCAATGGCCCAACCCGTTGAGGTAGAGATAATAAAGAATCCCTCAACGCAGGAATTGATGAGACTGGAAATACTGAATTCGCCTTACCGGGAAACCAATCTTAGTATCACTCCGGATGGCAAGTTTCTTTACTTTATGTCACCTCGTGGTGGACTGCCGTGGTCTGTAGCTGATTATACTAAATTCAGAGGCCAATCCCAATACGATGGCGATATCTGGTTTTCAAGGAAG
>CBDVAV010000098.1:0-10312 GCA_965372055.1 uncultured bacterium
CCTGATGGATCACCTTTCGATAAAGATTAAGATAGCAGATAGAGAGTATCCCATGAAGGTTAAGTCTGATGATGAGGAAAAAGTGAGGAATGCTGGAAAATTGATAAATGAAAAATTACGATCCTATAGAGAACAATTTGGAATTGACGATAAGCAAGATCTTCTTGCTATGGTAGCTTTTGACAGTGTTGTTGATAAACTTGAGACTGAAAAACAAGAGAAAGAAACGGATGATAGTGTAATTCAAAAAATAAATCACCTAAATCACTTAGTTTCTCAATCTCTCTAATTCAAAATATTCTTAAGACATCTTCTGGCCTTCTCGGTTAAGCCCCTTGTACTGTTTTAGTTGAACTATAATTAATTAAAACTATGACAAATACTATGTTGTTGATAGCGACAGGGGCAGTTGCCTTGATAATTGGCGTTATCATTGGAAGAATCCTGCTTGCCAAGGCTATTAAAAGTGAGGGGGAAAAAGCTAAAGAAAAATCCGATTTGCTAATCAAAGAAGCTGAAATCAAAGCCGAAAATATCAAAAGGGACAAAATACTGGAAGCCAAAGAGAAATTCCTCAAGTTGAAATCTGAATTCGAAGAAGAAGCTTCAAAAAGAAAAAACCTGATACTCAGCAATGAAAATAAAATAAAACAGAGGGAGCAAAATTTTTCCAGGCAAATCGAGCAGGCTAATAGAAAGGAGGCAGAGATCGATAGCGAACGGGAGAACTTAAAAACTCAATTGGAGATCGTTAAAAAGAAGAGGGAAGATTTGGAAAAATTCAACCAGCAAAAAGTCTCTATTCTGGAAAAAGTTTCCAACCTTACTGCCGATGAGGCCAGGGATCAATTAATGGAATCCTTAAAACATGAAGCCGAATCAAAGGTATCATCAAAGATTAAGGAGATAATGGATGAAGCTCATCTGAGCGCAAGCAAGCAAGCAAAAAAGGTAGTAATTGAAACAATTCAAAGGACAGCTGCAGAGCATGCCGTCGAGAATTGTGTATCTGTTTTCAATATCGAAAGTGACGATGTGAAAGGCAAGATCATCGGCCGTGAAGGAAGGAACATAAGAGCACTTGAAAGCGCAACCGGAGTGGAAATTATAGTAGATGATACGCCTGAAGCCATCATCATTTCCGGCTTTGATCCGGTGCGGCGTGAGATTGCCAGGCTTTCATTGCACAGGTTGGTAATGGACGGAAGAATCCATCCGGCCAGGATCGAAGAAATTGTGGCAAAAACAGAAAAAAACATTGAAGAAGAAATAGTGGAAATAGGAGAGAGGACCGTGATTGATCTTGGTATCCACGGGATACATCCCGAGTTAATTAAAATGGTAGGCAGAATGCGGTTCAGGTCATCTTATGGTCAAAACCTTCTAATGCATTCCCGTGAAGTTGCCAACCTGGCAGCAATTATGGCAAGTGAATTAGGCATAAATGCCAAACAGGCAAAACGAGCCGGACTATTGCACGATATAGGAAAAGTATGGCCTGAGGAAGCCGAAAAGCCCCATGCAATTTTGGGAATGGAATTAGCCCAGAAACATAACGAGCATCCTAGTGTTTGCAATGCAATTGGCGCACATCATGACGAAATTGAAATGACAACCCTGGTTTCCCCAATTGTACAAGCTTGCGATGCCATTTCAGGTTCAAGACCTGGAGCACGACGGGAAATAATGGAATCGTACATTAAACGGCTCAAAGAACTTGAAGAACTGGCATTGAATTTTGAAGGGGTAAATAAATGCTATGCCATTCAAGCTGGCCGCGAACTCAGGGTTTTAGTTGATGCTGAAAATGTTTCAGATGAAAGAGCAGAATTGCTGTCGTTTGAAATCTCACAAAAGATTGAAAAGGAGATGCAATATCCTGGTCAAATTAAAGTCACGGTTATCAGGGAAATGCGGGCTGTAAATTACGCGAAATAGACCCCTATCTGCTTAATACCTTTGCCATGGTTTCGCCAAGATCTGCAGGGGATTCAACTACATGGATACCACATTCCTGCATGATCTTCATTTTTGCTTCAGCAGTGTCATCTGCTCCTCCAATAATTGCCCCTGCATGGCCCATCCTGCGGCCTTTGGGGGCTGTTTTCCCAGCAATGAACCCCACCACTGGTTTTGTGCCGTTTTCTTTTATCCAATGCGCTGCATCAGCTTCCATGCTTCCACCGATCTCTCCAATCATAATAATGCCATTCGTTTCAGGGTCTTCCATTAGCAATTTGATAGCTTCTTTAGTACTAGTGCCGATAATGGGGTCACCACCAATTCCAATGCAGGTAGATTGTCCAAGACCAGCTTTGGTAACCTGATCTACTGCTTCATAAGTTAATGTCCCTGATCTGGAAACGATACCTACCCCCCCCTTCTGATGAATAAAACCCGGCATTATCCCTACCTTGGCTTCCCCTGGTGTAATTATTCCAGGGCAATTTGGCCCGACCAACACGGAATCCCTGCCATTTAAATATTCTTTGGCTATCATCATATCTTTGGTAGGAATTCCTTCAGTTATGGTTACAATCACCTTTATTCCGGCATCTGCTGCCTCCATAATAGCATCCGCTGCAAAAGCAGGAGGTACAAAAATTATTGATACATCGGCTTTGGTATTTTTTACGGCCTCCCTTACGGTATTAAACACCGGTCTGTCCAAGTGAGTCTGCCCGCCTTTACCTGGAGTTACCCCTCCAACTACATTTGTTCCATATTCTATCATTTGCTCGGCGTGAAAAGTACCTTCTGAACCTGTGAAACCCTGAACAATAACTTTTGAATCTTTGTTGACCAGTACACTCATTGTAAAATAATGTTGGAGTTAACTTAAGATATTTAAACCTAGCAAAAATATGATAAATAAGTGCATTACCATAAGCAAAGTTTATAAAACCAATTAAGCTAATCTGCGTACATAATTACAATGAATTGAATATCGTACAGGTTCGACCGGAAGGTGTTCAGTTTTGAGACAACTTTGAAATGGTGAATATTAGTTTTTTTTCATAAGCATCTAACAATAAGGTATTTACGAAATTTGGCACAGGATTCGCCTAAAAGGTTGTCAAGGTCAAAAACTTAAATTTTATGATTAGTGATATTAAAAGAATAAGGATTTATTCCGTCTTATTAATTGCCATTTTCATATTTTCGGCAATCAAGGCAATTCATAAGAGCAAGCAGAATACTAAAAAGGATGCCCCTAAGGTCAGCACAATTAAGTATCAAAGCCCCGATCTCTTAAAAGATTATCAATATTATAGTAACCTTAGTGAAGATATCTCCGTAAAATTCTTTGATCAGAATGATAAGTTGGTTTATGAAGGAGAGATAAAATCCGGAGAGAAAATCAATGATAAAAAGTTATTGTTATTATTGTTGGACAGCGATTTTCTCAACGATTCGAATATTACAACTCGTTACAAAATATTTAGAAATTAGTTTTTTATAGTTTAGGTTAGGTTAGGTTAAAGGGAAGGCGGGGGCCTTCCTTTTTTTATTCATTTGCTTACAAATATTTCTGCTTAACTGTGCAATTTTTTATTAAATTGAGCGCATGGTTAAGAATGCCTCGAAGAATACCACAATAAGCTTCAAAGAAAAACTCTTCATAATCATATTTGAGGCCGACACACCAGCTGGAAAAGCGTTTGATGTTGGCTTGCTGATAGCCATTTTATTTAGTGTGTTGGCTGTAATGCTGGAAAGTGTCGAAAACATTAATACTAATTATGGAGCAGTATTGAGATCCCTTGAATGGATTTTTACCATTTTATTTACCGTTGAATATTTATTAAGGGTATTTATCGTAGAGAAATCATGGCGATATATATTTAGTTTCCTCGGGTTGATCGACCTTCTTTCTATAATACCTACTTATTTAAGCATTATTGTCACAGGTGGACAATCACTATTGGTAATTCGTACAATCCGATTACTGAGGGTGTTCCGAATTTTTAAGTTAGCAAGGTATATTGGTGAGGCCAATGTTTTATTAATTGCATTAAAGGCAAGTCGTCCCAAGATAATCGTATTCTTAGGAGGTGTTTTGACCTTGGCAGTAATTATGGGTACAATAATGTACTTAGTAGAGGGCCATGAAGCTGGATTTCATAGCATTCCAAGAAGTATTTATTGGGCAATAGTTACTCTCACCACAGTAGGCTATGGCGATATCGTACCTACAACCGTTGTAGGTCAATTTATAGCTACTGCAATTATGATAATGGGCTATGGGATTATTGCTGTACCAACTGGTATTGTTTCCGTGGAACTTGCCAAGGCTCAAAAGAAGAAATTCTCCACCATCGCTTGCTATAGTTGTTCAAGAGAGGGGCATGATGAAAATGCAACATTTTGTAAATTCTGTGGTGTGCGTCTCCATGTAAAAAAGAATTTTTAACCAATGCAGATCATCAGCCTTCAACCTGAACATTGGCCTTTTGTTGAACAAATTTATTTTGATGGAATTCAGTCCAAGAATGCAACATTTGAAGCTGATACCCCAAGCTGGAAATCGTGGGATGAAAGCCATTTGCAACCCTGTAGGTACGTAGCCTTGATTTTAAATGATGTAGCAGGCTGGGCAGCTTTACTACCTATTTCCAAAAGGGAAGTTTATAAAGGGGTTGCAGAAGTAAGCATTTACATAGGCAATGATTTTCATGGTCAGGGGGTGGGTAAATCATTACTGAAGCATTTAATACTTAAATCCGAAGAGGCCAGCTTTTGGACCCTACAGGCTGTTTTATTTCCGGAAAACACAGCAAGCTATAACTTGCATATCAATGAAGGGTTTAGAGAAGTAGGGTACAGGGAGAAAATTGGAAAGCAATTCGGAGAATGGCGAGATACTGTTTTACTGGAAAGAAGGAGTAACAAGATCATTTGATAATGAACATTTTAGTTTTGTGTACGGAAAATTCATGCAGAAGCCAGATAGCCGAAGGATATCTAAAATCATTTTCTAAAGGCAAGGCCAATATATATAGTGCAGGGATTGAAACCCATGGTGTGAATCCGTTGGCAATAACAGTGATGAAAGAGGATAAAATCGATCTCAGAGAGCATACTTCGAATCGTATTGATGAATATTTGAACATTGAATTTGACCACATTATCACAGTTTGTGATCATGCCAAAGAAAACTGCCCTTATTTCCCTTCCAATGCCAAACGCTGGCATCAAAACTTCGAAGATCCGGCAATAGCCATAGGATCAGAAGAAGAAATCTTAACCAGGTTTAGACAGGTTCGGGATGAAATCAGGCAGTACTCAGAAGCTTTTGTAATTGATATTGGCTTATGATTGATTATAAAAAAACAGGGTATGTTTTACCACCGTTTTCTTTTAGATATATTCTTATCACAATAATTTTTGCTATTTTAATTAACGACCACTTCGTTTCAGGGCAAGTCGAAAATGACAATATTGAAAACCGAAGTGTCATTTGTCCCGATCAGTCACCGATAATTTCCAACACTGTTGAGAGTACTGTTCAATGGCACTGCCTTAACAAAAAAATTACGGGAAAATGTATTACCTACCATAATGATCAATGGTTTGAATTCAGATCGGAAGACTCCACTTCATATTACTTCAATATTCGAAACCAGGATTGCAGGGACATTTTAGGTGTCCAATTTGTATTGGTCGAAGGTGTTCCCTGCCAGCCATCAACCTACACGAGTTTGGCCTGCATTTCGCTGGCAAATCAGGATGATTTTTCTTTTAAAATTGATGGCTTAAAACCACATCACTCTTACCTTATCAATATTGATGGCTATCTCCACGACTTTTGTCATTTTGAAATTGATGTTAGTACAAAACCACCGGAATTTGCCATGGAATCCATTCCAAAAAAGTTAATTACCGAATGGGATAAAGGTAGTGGGTGGATTAATTTGAAATGGCAAATCGATGATACGTTAGCCTCTGAGATACAATATTTTTGGATTTACAGAAGACATCAATATGAAAAGAAATCGAAGGTTAATTTTAAAATCCCCTTGGATAAAAATGCATTTGGCAAGGCCAGACTTAGGTATTCACAAGTGGATTCAGTGGAAAAATCTGGGCTCTATCATTATAAACTTGTTGGAATCAGGCAAAATGGAAGTAAAATTTTACTTGATGAGTTCAGTTCAACACTTATTGCAAAAGTTGTTACAGATGAGGCTAAAAATTATCTAAAAATTGACATCGATTACCCTGTAAACACACAGTTGTCAATCGCAATTTATAATTTAGAAAGCACTGGGTTACTAAAAAAATATGATTTGGTGATTAATGAAAGCCAATCTCAAGAATCAATTTTTGTAAAACCTTATACAGACCACGGAATCCACTATTTCGTGGTAAAAGTTACCGATCAATTCACTAAACAAACTAAAAATTATCTATTTCATCGTTAAAAATGAGGAAATTAGCAGTAGGCTGTTAATTTGGATTTCCTAATTATTATATTTTAAAATGCCCCTATCAGTGAAGATTTGAATTTTTTGATAATGCTTGATTAAAAGTCACCATTCAATTTCTCCATAATACCATTGATGATCACCGGAGTACTGTTTTTCAGTTTAATTATGGGGATAGCCTGGTTATCATTTCCATTCCTATAATCATATCCAACCTTTATCCATCCCTTGAGAAAACTTTTTTCCTGTGCGTATATTTGAAAATATTTCCCAAAGTATCTGAAAGAATTTCCCAAAAAAAGCATTAAATCATACCCAATGGTTGCATTTCTACTAGGTACGGAAAAATTCAACCTGCTATAATCTTCTTTAAACAAGCTATAGAATGGGTTGTTTTCCAGTATATGGTTTGGGGCAAGAAACCAAATTCCCATCTGTTCCATTACGTCATAATTTGCAAATCTCAGATCCAGCCACTCTTCACTGCCAATCAACTGAATGGTATCCTCCCTGGCCCGCAAGGCACTGATAATATTGGAAGCAATGGACCCAAGGTCAGATGCCACGAAAACATGCCCGATACTATCTGGCTTTATCACTAAAACATCCAGAAATTCCCGCTCCTCATCAATATCCAAACTGTCTGGCACTTCATAAGTAGCCACTAAAGTCTCAAAGATTTTTTGTGTACTGTCCCTATCTATTTTTTCCATAATAAGAATATTGAATGAATCCTTTTCCATCAACTTCATGTAATTGAAAGCCAAGACCGAATCTTTGCGACTTTCACCATAATAAATGACAACATTTTTATTCCGTAACTTTTGTGAAGTATATTCTGCTGCTGTCTCGGCCATTGATTCATTGGTAGGATTATATAAAAACGAAAAAGGATTGTTTCCAATAACAGCTGAATTATTTGAAATAGGATTGATAAGATTAATTCGGTTTTTGTATGCGAACTCTGTTGCTAGCTTACTTGGTCCTGGGTATAATGGCCCAACTATAACATCCATTTCCCTCATTTCTTGTTGCTTTAAAAGCATAATGGTCCTGGCTGTATCTCTCCTGGTATCATAGGCATAAAGCTCAATGTTCACACCATCATCTATGAGCTTCTGATGTGCTAATTTTATCCCCTCGTAAATATCTAAAATGAACTGGTTACTTGACCTCCCCCTGATGGGCCTAAGATCATCAAACATAAACGGGAGCAAAACTGCTACTTTATATTTATCCTTCATTTCAGATTTCACATCCACAACATTGAATTCCACGGCATCCAATCTGAATTCTTTTACCAACTTGCGGAGTAATTTGAAATCTTTCTGTTGAAGAGGGAGATTATCTATGCTGTGGGCAAGAAATTTCGCAATATCCGGATCATTTGGGTTTTCTTCAAAAAGTTGCAATAAAAGTTCGTGTTCTTCAATTTCAGAGATAAAAATCCTTTTCATTTCCCCAGCTTGATCTTTCAGGTATCGGTCTTCTATCCATCGTGAATACAATAGGCCCTGAAAATAATTTTCACTTTCAAAACTTATTTTGGAAAGATGAAAATTAACTTCATCCATTTTGCTCCATTTGGGGTATTTTTCCGAAATCTGCAACAACATGCTTTTGGCCAAAGGAAATTTACCTGATTCTTGAGCAGCCATAGCATAGTAAAAGCTGGCATACTCCTCGAATGTATTATTTGGGTTTTCCCGGGTAATAGGCCCGAATGCCCCCATCGCCAGTTCATATTTCCCCAATCGATAGAGATCCTTGGCATTGAGATAGGCCCTTTGAAACTCCTCGGTAGTAGAAAGTTGCATTTGGCCATAAGCATTCAACAAAATGAATAAAAATAAAATTAAAAACCTGGCTCTAGTAATCATTGTCCAAAAATAACAAAATTATTCCCATTCAATTGTGGCAGGTGGTTTTGTACTGATGTCATAAACCACACGGTTCACACCTTTTATTTTATTGATTATTTTATTGGAGATATCGCTGAGAAAGTCATAAGGTAATTTAGACCAGTCAGCAGTCATGCCATCTACGCTTTCGACAGCCCTGAGGGCAACCACATTTTCATAGGTCCTTTCATCCCCCATCACTCCTACCGACTGAACGGGCAGAAGAATAGCAGCCGCTTGCCAAACCTTATCGTATAATCCTTCCTTTTTCAAACCTGAAATAAAGATATGATCTACTTCCTGTAAAATTGCCACTTTTTCAGGGGTAATATCACTAAGGATACGAATCCCCAAACCTGGTCCCGGAAACGGATGCCTTTCCAAGATAATCTTGGGGATATTAAGGGCTTTCCCAATCCGTCTTACCTCATCTTTAAATAAGGTGTTGAGGGGTTCAACTACCTGCAGTTTCATCCTCGCGGGAAGGCCGCCAACATTATGATGTGATTTGATAGTTACTGATGGCCCATTTACTGAGACTGATTCGATAACATCAGGATATATTGTTCCCTGGGCCAACCATTTCACATCCTTTATTTCATGGGCTTCCCTGTCAAAAACATTAATAAATACCATTCCAATGGCCTTTCTCTTTTGTTCTGGATCGCTCAAACCTGCCAATTCTTCGTAAAATTCCTCACTTGCATCTACCCCTTTAACATTCAATCCCAAGGTCTTGTATGATTCCAAAACATCATCAAATTCATTTTTCCTCAAAAGGCCATTGTCCACAAAGATTGCATAGAGATTGTCACCTACGGCTTTGTGGATCAATACTGCAGCCACAGTGCTGTCAACACCACCAGATAATCCTAACACTACTTTGTCATTGCCCAGTTTTTCCTTAATGGCTGCAACCGTAGTTTCTATAAAAATATCTGGGGTCCAATCTTGGTGGCAACCACAGATGTGGACCACGAAATTTCTCAACACGGTTTTACCTTCCACGGTGTGTGTAACTTCGGGATGGAACTGGATCCCGTAAGTATCTTGATCATGAATTTTGAAAGCTGCTATTTCTACCGACGAGGTGGTGGCAATTACTTCGAAATTATCAGGTATCTGGGTAATGGTATCAGCATGTGACATCCACACTTGGGTATCCAATGATATTTCCTTGAGCAAAGCATTATGCTGATCGATTGAGTTTAGCTTTGCCCTTCCATATTCCCGATGGCTTGAAGGGGAAACCTGCCCTCCAGAATTTTGAGCTATCAATTGTGCTCCATAGCAGATGCCCAGCACAGGGATTTTCCCAAGATGAGAAGCAATGTCTATTTGGGGGGATTCATCATCTAATACGGAGCATGGACCACCAGAATAGATTACCCCTTTTATGTTATCACTGATTTCAGGAGGGTTATTAAAGGGATGGATTTCGCAGTAAACGTTAAGCTCCCTGACCCGACGCGCTATTAGTTGTGTATATTGGGATCCGAAGTCAAGGATAAGAATCTGCTCTGCCATGCGCAAAAGTAATTAACAAATGGCAATTCTCAATTAGCAATTCTGATTGATTACTTTTCGCTGAACTCTTTTGTAAATTTATTAAACATGTCCCTTTCTTCTTTTGCCAATTCAAATAGCGCCCTTTTATCATTTTTGTAGAAATGACGGATCCCGATATCCATATACCGGTCCCAATTGCTGACCATCTCAGGATCGAGGTCCAGCTTTTTGATATGTTCTCTAAGTCCAGTTAATCTACTTTCCTCAATTTTTTTATAATTTGATAATAAACTAAAAACAGAGGCCGAAAACATTATTCTAAAAGCCTCTTTATAACCATTCGCCTCTAGCTCCTTGACCATGAAAGGGATTAGTTTTGATACCATTCTAAACGATGCTGATCCAAATAAATGCTCTAAATAAATTCCAATTAATTGAGGAACTTCTACTTTCTCCTTATTAGCCGATAACAGG
>CBDVAV010000099.1:0-10201 GCA_965372055.1 uncultured bacterium
AATTTGTATATGCTTGTATTAGGGTAAAACCTAAGAAACTCTTTTATTCCTTTTCTCTTTTCAAGATCTTGTGTCAATTCACATAAATAATTCATATCCAGACGTGTAGTCCTATTTCCACGATCAACGAGAATTTTTCCCTCCTCTAATGCACCCCAACTTACAACTGAACACCCGGCAAAAAGTCCGAAGGGCGTACATCGCATTGACATCCTCGCAAGATATTTCTCTATTGATATCTCCAATTTTTTCTCCTCCCTTTCTTCTTTAAAGTATCTGTCATGAAGATCTGGTGAGGCCAGGTATACGGCTTCTATGAATTTCCTGTCTTTTCTTAACTTAAATGGATTCTTCAGATAATCTGAATAAGCAAATGAAGGAGTTCTTAGAATTAGGTTCTCGAAAAAATCCATACAACTATACAACTATTTATATAATAACATCTCAGTCCAATTGTTATTTTCAGGGTTTAAATAGGTCAGTAGGACACAACCGATTCCGCCAATCCCCGTAAGAAAGGAGGCATCGGTTTCGTACTCTTTTGTTAAACCATTGTAGCTTTTATATCCAGCCAATCCATCTTCGTACATGGAATAATCCAGGGTTTTTTTTATCCAATAGTCAATTACTTCCTTGAATTCAATACCGACCTCATTTTCCCAAAGCATATAAGATAATGCTATTCCGGCACTGCCATGACAAACACCAGCGTCTATTACGTAATTATCTTCTAAATTCCTTCTTCCGGTTGTTACACTCAGGATATATAAACCTTCATCAATTAATTTTTCATTCATTAATTGTTTCCCAATAGTTACCAAAGCCCTGGAAATTCCCAAGTCACCATAGCACCAGGCAAGCCTACTTTTAATCGGAGATTCTGATTCCAAGCTCTGATTTGGGAAATGACAACCAAACTCATCATAATTGATTCTTTGAGCATTCAAATAATTGATAGACTTTTCTATTATCATGTCAAGGACCTCTCTCTCCCCTGAGTAATTTCTATTTGACCGCACCTTGCTCAATACCGACACAATGCTTGCAATTCCATGAGAAAGACAAATCTTAACTTCTAGCTGATCAGTAGCCTTTCCATTTTCACCATATTTGGGGGAATACCATTTTATTTGGTTTGGAGACTCCTCTCCAATCTGATGGAGAAGTTTGATTCCCTTCTGCATGTAGTCCGAAATCTGTTTCTTATGGACTGAGGAGGCTAATCGATTGTGAAAGTACAATAACAAACCAATTGCCCCGTTGAGGAAATCATAGTTTCCGCTTTGTAAATAACGTATCATTTCATAATTAAGAAACTGATCAACATCTGACAACACTTCATCGGTTTCAATTGCAACAATTTTATTATTTACCAGGTATTCCATTAGCCATCCAATTCCTGCTGTACCGTAACAGAAAGAATGAGCTTTACGGTAGTCATTGAGATCTTCTGCAATGCCAACCAAAATATCAGAGAGGTGGTCCAAAAGTTCTGGTTTACTAAAGTATTGGTACGCTAAAGAAAGAAACATTATATCCCCGGCCCTTCCACTATACAATCCGTTTCGGCCATAGGTATTGTCATATTGATGATTTAGAATAATAGCAATTATTTCCTTTACTTTATTCTCGATTTTCTCTCGCATGGTATTTATAAATTGCTACAGTAGCTTAAAACTAATATTCAAAATATTATTCATATATCCAAATAAAGACCTATATACTATTAAGGAAACTCTACTGAATCCTTACTATTAGACATCATAAAAAAAAAGTGGCCGTCTCAAAAGTATAAAATCATCATTATCCGACTTGATTGGGGAATCCCAATCGTTTGTTTGCCACTCTGCTATGGACTTTCGCTTTCAACGAGAATGACAACTGATTTTACTTTTGAGACAGCCACTTGCCTCTAGAATATTTTAACGAATACTAAGATACTAAAGTCAAATCTACAAAAAATATTGCCATCTGCTTTGCAATACCCAATTTACCAATTTCACTTCAGCAAATACTCAAATAAGGGATATTCTTAATTTGAAGATTGCAAATGAAGAATATTGAAATATTAATAATTTCCTTTGCATCCGAAACATTTCATGTGGATTCTATGGACAGTTTGGACAAGAATCAGTTTCCACACATTTGCCACATTCAGTTTGGCATGTACTACACGTATTACATGTGTAACAACTAAAACACGGGGATGTTGCAGTAGTATTACATTCACAATCAGTATTAGTATAGCCCCCGACTAGCCTGGCTTCATCTTCATTTAAAGAAATAAGTTTGATTTTCTTAAGGTTTATCTTTTTCATAATAATTTGGTTTTGATTCAATTAATAATTTACATGCTATTACTGCAATTCTATTTCAGTCATGCTTTTATATTTTTTTTATGCTTTCCCTACCATGATTAGATTATTTGTTAAAAATTTTAACGATCTGTAAAACAAAACTTTTTTATAACAGATGAGTATTGTTTACATAACCTTTAAAGGTTAAAATCTAAGAATATATAACTATTAAATAGAGAATTCCAATCTCATAAGGAGGTCAACTTGTAAAAATTAATTTAGATCAGTGAACGAATTTCCAGGTAATGTTTTTGTGCAAAAGATAGATATTCATACGATCGCCCCCAAATAAATTAGAAAACATAATGTCTTGAGAATTTTTTCTTTTAGCTTATTTTTTGAATTAGGTAGAGATTTATGATAAATTTCAAGTTTAGAAATCAGTGCATCATAAAGACCTTCCAAGGATCTCGGATGATTCTGCAGCTCTTGAATAAGCAAGGCGCCTATACTGTTCAATTTGTATTCTTTTAGAAACCCATTCCCTGGATTTACAATAAACAAAAAATAGTGATCATTGGGTTCGGTTATGAGGTTAGCATGTATTGGATCATCAGTTGGATTCAATTTCGATTCTATATCAGGATTCTTTGACCAATCCCAACGGGAATATTTGAAATGGCAGTTATTGCTGATATTGAACAATTTGTCAGAATTACTGCTCAATCCAAAATCATCAATATGTTGTATCGTTCTTAATTGAGTTTTACGGATGGTTTTATAATCCACCTTTCTTTTTTGGAAGTCATTTAGGTCTCTTTCAAATCGAAAAACGTCTATTATTCTTCTTTTTTGATCTATAGTAGTACGATACTTTTCTTTTATTTTCAGGATTACTTCAAGGTCTTGATACGATCCGATTTTATATTTTCTATTATACAATATCTGCATGGCCCTTTCAGTCCTGAAGAAAACACTATGATTTTCCAAATCTTGTTTTTCATTTATAACTAATCTCCTGGTTAGTTGATCAACTTTAGTCATTACTTCTGAATAGAAATCAGGAAAGTTTAACTCTAGTCTTCTAACCATTTGCTGACAAACCCATTCATTATTTTTGTAGGCTGCCATAACATGAAGAATTGGTGGACTGAATGGCATCAGATGAAACTTTACCAAATTAGTGTATTGATTACGATAAACCGGATCATGCAATGATTCAATCGAAATGTTGTAATGATCGGCCAGTCTTGCATAGTAATATTGCTCGATCAACAAGCTGAATGTTGGATCCAGGTCATTTTTCAAGGCTTTTACATTTGATTTACAGAAATGAAGTACTTCATTAAATAATTTTGTGAAAAATTGAAAATTGTTACCCCCAACAATTCCACTATTGTGGGCAATAACCTTTCCATGAGGAGGAAGAAAATGTTTTGGTAAAGTTTTAAAGTTCCTGATAAAATTTTTTAGTCCCAATTGATAAAAATCGAATTCCAGTTCTTGATTTTGAGATATAAGTTCTCCCTTGATAATTCTGGATGGAAGAGGTTTGAATAAAAATGCATCTCCATCCACATTTATAAACGGAAATTTTTCAGTTGTACATGAATAAATCTTCCGTAGGCCCCATAAATTATCAAATTCTTTCCATTGGTAATTGTTCATTGCCAAACTTACTTCTGTATAAGGTAATTTCAATACATTGATCAGCAGTTCCTCTCCAAAATCATCTGTTACCAATTTAACATTGTCGTAATATTTTCTTAGCTGAAGCGCACTCAATGTCCAACTCATCAAAAAGTAGTTCACATTGATCCATCCTTTCGAAAGAGTTTTTAAATCAGTGATATTATTTGTCCAAAAAGTTTGTCTAATCCTCAATAAGGTATATTCGGTTATTCTAATTTCAGTTCAATATACAACAAGGTTTGTTGTAAATAAAATTTGGTCACCCGAATGGAAGGCATTTATTGAGGCACTGTAACATTGTCTTCCTAAGACAAGATTATACTGTCTTTAACTAAATACAATTTGATTTCTTTCAGTGCATGGATATAATAATTGAAGAAAAATGGAGAACTAAACACCCTTTTGTAATAACTAACAAATTTTGAATAAATTTCGCCTATGTGATCTTCTGATTGCAATTTCTATTTGCTAAGAGAGTCCATGTTATGTTCTAATAGACTGATTCAACCAATATTAAATACATACTGGACGTTTGACTTCTTACCTCAATTTATCCATTCAGTATCTTTTCCTTTAATTTTCGGGTTGGCACCATCCACTCTATTAAACCAATAGCGTACCTTCAATCTCTCTTTATTCTACTCCCTAATTCTTACGTCGAACCTTTCTGAGGTCAAAGATTCATTCTGACCATTCGATAATACCTTCAATTTCCAATTTATTTGAAATTATTTTCCACTTCCAAAATCCATCTCCTTTGCTCATATTCAATATGTTTCTACGTGTTATACTATTTATTGTAAGTAGAAATACCTATGTCGGAAATTTCGTTTAAAAAATAATTCTTTTATTGTAAAAATTTCTTTGTAACCTGGGTTAATGCTTCATGAAAGAATTAGAAACTTCGTGGGTATGTTTGAGGGGTTGGAAACTTACATTTGATCAGGTTACTGAAGATTTTGTCAAGGGGAAATTCCAGTATATCAAAGGTAGGTCTAATTCCTTCACTGGGATTATCAATGATAACTTGGCTTTAGGCTTTGTTGTCGAACTACAAGGAAATCAAACTAATCCCCCGTATATGTTTAGCTTTGAAGGGAAATTCTTAACTGATACTACCATCACAAAATTAACTTTGATTTGCTGTAGGACTAACCTGAAAACCATGAAGTCACGTAATGTAAAATTGGTGTTTTATATGAAAGACCACATACCTGAAGAGCTAATACAATTGAAAGCCTAAGTAAATTAGTTGCATTAATTTGTGTCAAATTTTTTTGGAGTACATCCAACTTTAAGCATAATTGGAGTGGCATAGTATATAGGGGCTTCCAGGCGAAATTCCCGAAAACCCCTTTGTGACCTATCCAATAAATGATTAAAACCATGTACATACTTCGGGTAGTGATGGAATTTGACATCCACAGATAATCCCTATTGGGTTCGGTGGAATACAATCTTCAGGTCCTTGATTAGTCCATACACAAATATCAAAAGGTCCACAATCGTTAAATGATACTACCTCATTTATTATGTCATCCATTGATACTTTTACCATAACAAATTCTGGGTTGCCGTCCTTTAATCCGTAAATAGTGTAATAATGAAATCCCGTAATATGTTTATGTAAATCTACCCTTTCCACATTATCAAAGAATTTTTCCATTTTCGCTTCAATGTGGTTTGTCAGGTCTAAATTGTCTACACTTCTTACATAATCAACTTTGTACTCTGCAGGCAACAAAGTTTCATAGGAATCTTCTCTTTCTATGAGTTTAAATGCAAGAAATATTAACATAGTAAGTGCTAAAAATAAAATACTCTTTTTCATAATTTATGAGTTTTATGTTAACAATAATTCTAAACGGTCTATCCGTTGGGTAAAACTATAAAGAGTTATTAGTATATTTTTTTGGAGGGGGGGGATAAATACTCAGATTAATACGGCTATTACCTTAAGATAGCTAAAATCAGGCTTTAAATGAGGGTTAATTTTATTTAAATTATTTTTAAAGCATCTACACTTACTAATCAAGGATGGTCAAATAACTAATTGCAAATATTGCAAATTGTTAATTGAATACTAGCAACTATCCCACCTGAAAAATCTCATGTTCCAGTTTCTCAATCAGCTTTTTCAGTTCTTTGAATGCTTTAATGTCTTTTTCCTTTATTGCCCGGTTTATGGCTGAGATTATCATCCCTTTGATTTTGTTTAACCTATCTCCTTTATCAATGAACAGCGGCTCGGAATCCTGTATCGTTTCACGTGCCTTATCCAAATTTGTATCTCCGATCTTCTTTATCGAATCTTCAACCTCATTGAGGATTCTATTCTTGATATTTTTGGCCTTGTTGTAAAGGTCTGCCTCGTTCTTGATTTTTACATCTCCCCTGGCCTGGCCAATATATTGAACGTCCGATTTCTTAACCTTCGTTTCACCATTTAAAATCTGTTGTTTTAATTCTGGATTTGATATAGCAATAGTATTTAACCCAATGGCAAATTTAGCATCTCTCTTGATAGTACTTTCACTGGTTTTGAACTCATCCGCCAACTTTTCCGAAGTCTTGGGTTCAATTTGACCCTTCGAAACAACATTTTGATACCCTCCTTTTTTCTTCTTCATCGAAAGATATTTCAATCCGCGGTAATAACTCAACTGATCAACAGTCAAATTCCTCCTGCCCAGTTGGTTTTCGATCATCCAATCATAAACTTCATTGATATCCTTAAATCTCCTTTTATTCAGTGAATAAGGTAGGCTGTGCTTCCGGCAAATTTCCAATCGATGATGGCCATCAACCAATATAAGGTCTTTACCGTTCTCCCATACAATTAAGGCATCACGGCATCCTTCCTGCAAAATACTTCCCTCCAATTGTGCGCACTCTTCTCTACTTAGAGGAGTTATAAAATTTTTCAGCTTTTTAGAAATTCTTATCTCTTCTTTTACCATGGTTTTAATTCACAAGTTATTAATCGTTTATTTCAAGGATTAGCATAATTCGAAACTCTATATACTAAAATCTAACTTCCCCTATCATTCTGGCAACAAATTTAGCTCCTTTTAATAATAAAACTAATGTCCCCTATAAATTTCCTTTGACCAAATTAAAACAATTTCATACAGGAATGGATTGATAATGCTCTGGAAGCTGATTTTCCACATGTACATATCAGCATCATCTAGATATTTTGGATGAATTATATATGCTTATATAATTTTATAAATATAACTATATAATAATTTATGGTTAACCACAGTCTTTCATTCTCATTTTCTGGTTTCTGAAAATACCCTGATATTACCTGTCTCTTTAGAAATGATTGACTATTGACAATCAATTTTCTTGAAATCCTCTATTTTTGATTTAGCTTCCTGGATTTCAATAATCTTTTTTCGGCCTATATTCTTTGATAGACGTCTTGTGGATAAATATAGGGAATGCAGCTCTGGTGGTGATATATTTATATATGAACTGTTACCATATGCCATTTTTGCTTGGATTGAGGTGAATCCATTTTCAGAGAAGGCCATGTGGATTTGCCCAACAGTAAGCATAAAGTCAAAATACTCTTTAAATATTGCATTGAGTTTTTTGGCGACATTAAAAATATCAGTGTCATTGCATTTCCTCATACGCTCTTGTGGGGTAAGGAATTTTTTGATTAACAATTTGGCTATTCTGTACTTTGACATATGCTTTATAATAATAAGGTTCTTATTTACCAGATAAGCTTTTGCGGTTTAGGATCTAGGTAATCTTCGGTTAATAGTAATAAAAGTTTTTGAAATCCTTTTTGGGGCACAGGAAATAATACTTATTGAAGATGTGGTAAATACGTATAAATGTATGGAATTACTGACATTACGTGGGTTTTAGATGTTAGGTTTTAGAGGTGGTCATGTGCCCCATTTTCATTAACACTTCAAGAAAAGGGTTATTTTATTGAATGAACTAACCCGCAGCAACTGATGGTGTATCAGTGGGAATTTGCTTTGCAAACAAAGTTGTTTCCAATCCAAACGCTTCCGCTGGGTAGCTTTAGCGTTCGCGGAGGATCGGAGAATTGTACTACTACCTTCGACGTCCGCCGACTGTATATGCCTAAAGCTTTAGCGGTGGCTCAAGCGCATGCGAAGGTGGATTAAAAGGGAAAGTTTAGGAGATGGGGCTGTGGTGTCAGATGAATATGGTACACGGTTTATTTTTACCAAAAGTTAATGGCTTCAATTTTATCAACTCCCCCTACCCTATGCATGCATTTATAATATCATTAATTCTGCTAAATTTATGGTATGAAAAATCATTTATTCATTTTAATTACAATTTTGCTATTCAATTGCACTGGGAGTACACGATTGATTGATACTTATTATAAACCAAATAATTTCGAAATACCTATTAATGTAAATGGTACAAATTCAATAAAAATTCATTATACAGGATGTGGTGGGCTAATAATAAAAAAAGGGGAGACCATTCTAATGACTGATCCTTACTTTTCCAATAAGGGCTTGGTGTCAGTGGTTGCAAAGACCTTGGTAGGCGGATATGTCCAGTCTAGCCAAGAGGATGTTAATTTTGGCCTCAACCGTGCTCCCATGGATATAAAAAAGGTAAAAGGGGTGTTTATTTCTCATTCTCATTATGATCATCTGATGGATGTACCATGGCTTTTAGAAGAAAAAATTGACCCATCAGCCATAATTTATGGAAATCACACCATGAAATTTATCCTTGAGAGGTTTGGTATTGACCCATCCAATATATTGGATGTTGAACCTTATATGGCAACTCGTTTTAATACTGGCAAGTGGTTGGATATTACAACGGACATTCGAGTACTTCCAATCAAAAGCCATCATGCCCCTCATATTGGCAAAATCAAACTTTATGGAGGGGAGCATAAAAATATTTTCATACGAAAGAATGAGTGGAAATCGAAACTCAATCATTGGAAAGAAGGCCAAACACTTGCATACCTGTTTGAGTTCAAGGAAGAGGGCAAGTCATTTAACCTATTTGTACAAACCTCCGCCAGTGAAAAGCCTTTGGGCTTGCCCCCTCTATCTGTACTGGCATCGCATCCCATAGACCTTGCTGTTCTCTGTGTTGCCTCTTATAAAAACGTGCAAGATTATCCACACAATCACATCCAAAACCTCAAACCAAAGGCTATTCTTTTTGTCCATTGGGAGGATTTTTTTAGAAGTTATCAGAAGCCCCCTCGAACTGTTCGTGGTACTAAAGTAAAATTGTTTCCTAAACAAGTAGCTAAATATTATGATAACACAAAGTTTTGGATGCCAAAACCTGGTGTAACCATGAAGGTGATTTACTGAGCTAAATTAAGGCCTCAAAAGCGGTCAAATTCTTTTCAAGATTGAAGTAAATGCCATTTTAGGATACTTTATTATCGAATACTGTCATAACCGGTATGCAAACTAGGATTCGGTGGCTTTTGGCTTTTAAGATTTAACCTTTTGTGAAAAAAGAAATAAACTGCTTAAAGTGGGCAACAAGCTTGCCACACCTGCAATGGCAATTAATATTGAATTAACATTAACGAAAAAGTCCGGATCCCCAAATGCAATTAAAACCACTAAACTGACAATAACCATCACTAACACTTTGCTCACTGTGGCCCACTTGCCTTTTGTATTCTCTTCCTTTTCCATTTCCAAGGCTTCTTCTTCATTAACGGTGTCCAGTACAAAATTTGTAAAACTCATATTCAAAATTTCAATCTCACCCTGTTTTATTACCAACAGGCCTTTTTTTAGTAACCCAACTATTACTTGTTTGTTTTTGATGTTCACGAAAGTATCTTTTGCCAAGTCATAAATGATATACCTTTCCTTTTTTGATAAAGTATTCCACATCGCATAATAATATGATTTGGCAATGTCTTGAATCTCCAAAACCATATGCTCCCAGTTATTATGCTCTTTGCCCTGTAATCTCCTTTCTAAGGGCTCTTTTATACCTTCAAGAAAGCTCCCATAGCGCAATTCCCTGGCAATGGGATTAATATCCAAATCTGAGTTTTTAACTAATGATTCATTCAAATTATCCTTTACCGGTTTATACATATCAATAAAGTTGCTGAAAATATGCCTCCAGACTTCCATATCTATTTGGTAAGCTTCCTTTTGTTTTTTATCAGTACTATTTTTTATTTCGTCATAATAAAACTCTGAAAT
>CBDVAV010000100.1:0-10158 GCA_965372055.1 uncultured bacterium
ACCTCCGCTAGCAATGGCTTGCGAACAGCATCACCCATAAAATAACAGGCCATGAGGAATTGCACGGTAACATAATCCTTCTCCTCGTCTCCTACCAGTAAGATGGCATCGGTACCAATTCGGCCTATACCCCTTATTGTGCTTATCTCCATGGATACAGGAATGCGAAGTATCTTGCCCAGTCCCTCCTCTTTCAACACTGATACAGGTGCATGATCACTGTTATTTTCTTCATCTCTTTCGGAGGTTATATCCCCATGATCTATTTCAAAAATGAGATAATAATCCCCGGCAACAATATTTGAAGGTATGACGAGAGTAAAGGTGTTAAGGACTACAAAAGATGGTGTGGATGGTGTACTTGCATCGAGGGTTGCAGAATTAATCTGACTGAATAACTTAGCGTCATCTTCGCTGATTATTGAATCTTCAGATAGGTAGAATGCCTGTTCACCCAGGATACCGGGCACATAACCGAGGTTGTTGATGGTTACGCTCATATCAAAATCAATACCTGGCAAAATTTCTGTTGGAGGGCTATTAAACTGACTTGTGAAATCAGGTTTATCTACTAATACTTGGATTGAAGCAATATTATTCAACTCATCGGTTTCCAGGATGAAGTTTCCGGGATCAACAAAAATCAATATATAATATTCCCCTGCATCCACATCGGGCATTAATAGAGATACGGAATCTATTGCAGAATTATTTATTACCGGTCTAATTCCCCCAGTGCTCAGGGGATTGAATAAACCTTCATCGAAAAAAGGATTGTCTAAAATGAGATCGGTTGTATCCAATATTTGATCAATTGATAAGTAAAAATCAACAAATCCCCCATTTACAAACCCTTTACCTTGGTTTTTCACCTTGGCATTTACCCAAAATGTAGTTAGAACCCCAATTGTATCCAGATCAACTCCGGGTTCGATAACTATTAGGTCGGGATTGGTAACCACAATTTGTACCATTCCAATATTGTTGTTTTCGTTGCTTTCCGCCAATTGCAAATCATCATCAGTCCTTATTAAAATAAAATATGTTCCCTCCACGGTATTTGAAGGAACAAATAGCGATTCTTGTAAACTAAAGAACTCACTGCTGGCCAGCGTATCAGTAACAAACGAAGTGTTGTTGAACGATAAATCCAGGGTGTCCAGTTGGTCATCAGTAGACAAATAGTAGCGCACTTGGTGCACAGTGGCTTTGTTGGTATTATTGACATCAGAAGCTTTGATTCCAATAAATGATCCGGCTGAAACAGAGTCTTGGGCGGTTGTAAAATCCAAAGTTTTAACTGCCTCAACATTACTGATGGTAAGATCCGGAACCGTTATTGTTACCATGATAGAATCCTGGTTGTTACCTTCATCGGATTCCCTGATATCTTCTAAAGCATCAATGATGGCAATTACATAATAATCCCCAGCCTCAACATCTGAAGGCACCCTTAATTGGGCATTAAAGGTAAGTGTTGAATCATGTTCGATAAGAGGAACAAAATGAACATCCAGGACTCCGTCTTCATGTATTAATATGTCATCTTCAGATACGGTCTTATCCAGGGAAAGAACAAATCCACCAGTGTTTGAGGGTGCATCTACCAAGCCTAAATTAGTAACATCCAGACTAAAATTAGAGGTAAACCCAGAGCCTATTACAGCAGGTAAAGCATTTAGATTGGTGATTGTTAAATCCGGCTCTGCTATCACAATCTTAAAAGCCTCAATATTATTTGTCTCGTCAGTCTCAACATTTCTATCGGTGGCATCAACCTTCACGATAATATAGTAAGTTCCAGCGGTCGTATCCGGTATCAATAAATTAGCAGGAATTGCTAATGTTATTTCTCCTGGATTCAAAGCTGATTGGGTAAATGAAGTAGTTAAAAACTCATCAGAGGCATCAAGAATATCGTCTTTTGAAAAATAATAATCAAGAAAGTAAGGAAGGGATGTTGAATCCCCAACGTTTGTAACATCCACACTAATGGCGGTAAAATCCCCTACCCTCACAGTATCAGGGTCGGCCATCCCTCCGGCAATGGTCAAGTCTGGGTTGAGTACCCTAAACATTGCAAAATTGAGGTTATTATCTTCGTTAGTTTCCGTTATGATACCAGTTGCATCTGCCTGGAAGATGATGTAATAATTTCCGGCTGGCAAGCTATCCGGCAAATCCAAAATTGTATTCACTATTACCACAGAGGTATCCTCTGCAGTCAAAAAGCTTATGCTTGAACTTCTCAAAAAGCTGTCCTCAGCTTCATCAAATACATCATCGGTAGACAAATAATAAAACAAGCTATTTGAAGCCGCGGGACTGGGCCCTGTATTAACCACTCTTGAAGAAGCCTCAATTCTACCACCTGGTATTGCCAATGTGTCTTCATCAAGATCAGGCTCAATAACGATTAAATCGGGTAGTTTAACATAGATGGAGTCCAAGACAGTATTGTTGGATTCATCTGTTTCATCCACCACTTCGGTATAATCAGCGACAAAAAACACGTACCATCTTCCACCCTGCTCAATATCCGAAGGTATAGCAAAAGACAAATTCAGCACCGCGGAAGTATCATTTGCAGCAATTAAACCAGTGGAAACTGCATCAACAAAAGCATCATCTTCTGAAAATACCGGATCAATAGAAGCAAAGATCCCCAAGGAAGAGGAAGGTGATTGCACAGGCGAATCATTCAATACCCTTGCCGAAAGGTTGACTGTTTCGCTGGTGCCAATTGTATCCTGTACAATAATATTTTCAATAACAATGAGGTCGGGTTTTTCAATTACCACCGGGATTGCTACCACATTATTATCCTCTATTGATTCAAAGTTATCCAGTTCGGCATCAGCAACTGCTAAAACATACCAAGTGCCGGTAGTGTCAGAATTGATATTAAAACTGAAAGTTTGTAAAGTTGATTTCTCTGTTGGTGATAAAGCACCTATGGTATTTTGATTCAATAGCTGATCCCGGGTACTGAAAATAGGATCAGCAGACAGGTAAAAGTCAAGCTGGGATACGGTTGAAGAAATATCCCCGATGTTTTTTGTAAGTCCTTTGACTGTAAAGAAGCTGCCCGGTATGGTAATCGATGGAGACACAGAAAGGGAATCAGGAATTAAATCTGGCAATAATGGTTCTTTTACATAAATAGGCAGATGGAATGAATTGTTTCTTTCCTCAGTTTCAACCACATCATTTTTAATATCCAAATTGATGATGATGAACCAATCACCTTCGCGGGTTGCAGGAGGAATTTGAATGGTAACATCAACGGTATCAATGCTTACTATGGGATTTGAAATTGTTAGCAGTTCATCATTTGTGTCATGAATACTGTCTTTACTGATATGGTAGTTATAATCTCCAAATGGAGCAAATAATGCCTTAAATCCTATTGGAATCTGATCTCCAGCAAAAGTAGTATCTTGAATTCCTGCTGATACAATATAATTATCCCCTGGCGGAACAAAGTTATCCAGTATAAATGGTTCCGAGGAGGTATTATTAGTAATTACCTCCTCATCAAATTTGGGGTAAATAAATGCTACTATAAACCACTCCTCTTGCAAGGAAGGGCTAGTGACAGCTATATTGGTTGAAGTGATCACAGTGGTGTCCCCAGCTAGGATTGATGGCACAATCATTGAATTATGCTGATCTATATCCGAACTGCTAAAGACAGAATCCTTTGAAAGAAAAAAATCTACATTTGTTATAGTGGATGTTGTTGATCCCTGATTTACGATTGTTAAAGTATAATTGATTAAGGTCTGTGGGGATTTTAGGGTATCTAAAGAAAGTGAATCTTTTACAATTATTAAATCGGATCCGGTTTGTGCTTTTACTAAAAAGGGAAATAAACTTATCAGGAAAAATAAAATAATTCCTTTAATTCTAGGTTTAGAAATCATCATCAGGGTCGCTAAGGGTTTACGGTGGATTACTATAGATTTGAATTTATTCAAATCAGCAACTTTCAATATAATAGTATTTATTCTTAAACTTTATCGGAAATGACCAGATTCTTAAAAATTTATTGCTAAAACATTTAAAGTTTACATTCCTAAAAAGATATATACCTGATTTGGCAGTAACGTCAACGTAAATTGAGTTAGAGTTATCTCAACAGCCTTTTAATTATTGTAAACAAAACATACCTTCGATTAATAATACTTTCTTTAATAACCAATTTATCTTAACCACAATCAATATGAAAAGAGTTACTGGAATCGGTGGGTTGTTTTTCAAGACTAAAGATCTCGAAAAAACCAAGGAATGGTACAATAAACATCTAGGCATAGAAAGCGATCAATATGGTGGACAATTTACCTGGAGGGATTTGGATAACCCCGATAAAAAATGCTACACCGTTTGGAGTCCATTTGATGCAGATACCAAATATTTTGACCCCAGTGAAAAACCGTTCATGTTTAATTACCGGGTTGAAAACCTAGAAAAGCTTCTCGAAGTTTTGAGAGATGAAGGTGTAACAGTAGTGGGTGAAGTTGAAGAGTATGATTATGGAAAATTTGGATGGATAATGGATCTTGACGGCAATAAGGTTGAGCTCTGGGAGCCATTGGATGAAACACTGTTTGAAAAATAATGATATGTTTGCCGATATAATAACTATTTTCAAATCGTCATTACCCGACTTGTTCGGGTAATCCCAATCTATTATCTATAATGTTTGATTTGGATTCCCGCCTTCGTGCGAATGACGCCAGAATATCACTTTACAAATTCTTAAAATCCATCAATATTTAAATTATAAATAAACCCAATATGAGAACCTCGAAAACCAACCTGAAATTGTCATTTGTTTGCTTGGCAATGATGATTTTTTTAATCACCAACACCACCGTTAAATCACAGAATACTGATCCAAACACCATTGTTCAGCCCGATCTGTTTGCAAACATGAAATTCCGCTCTGTTGGACCATCAAGAGGAGGCAGGGCCACGGCAATTACAGGTGTACCTTCAAAAAAATTCACTTTCTATATGGGTCCACAAGGAGGTGGTGTCTGGAAAACCACTGATGCAGGAACAAGTTGGAAAAATATTTCCGATGGCCAGATTAAAGTAGGCTCCATAGGGGCAATTTCAGTAGCTCCATCAGACCCAAATGTTATATATGTAGGAACAGGATCTGCCTGCCCACGAGGAAATATTTCAAGGGGAATTGGCATCTATAAATCAACAGACGCAGGCGATACCTGGTCTCATATTGGCTTGCCCAACGCCGGACAAATTGGTAAAATTGAGGTACATCCCAATGATCCTGACCTTGTCTATGTTGCAGTGCTTGGCAACATATTCGGCCCAAACCCAGAGAGAGGTGTCTACCGCTCAAAAGATGGAGGCAAAACATGGCAGAAAGTTTTGTTTGTCAGTAATCAAACCGGAGCAGTGGAAATATCCATGGATGCAAACAATCCCCGAATAATCTATGCAGCCATGTGGCGGGCAGAAAGAAAGCCCTGGACCATGATTGATGGCAGTGATGATGGTGGCATTTACAAGACCACGGACGGAGGCGATAACTGGACCAAACTAAAAGACGGGCTTCCAACTGGATTGTTGGGAAGAATAGGCATTTCTGTTTCCCCTGCCAATTCCAACATTGTTTATGCCATTATTCAAACTGCCGTTGAAAAAGATGGTGGTGTTTACAAATCCAATGACAGCGGTAAAACCTGGGAAAAAATCAACCGCAACCATAAACTCAGGCAAAGGGGCTGGTATTATTCACATATAAACGCTGACCCCCAGGATCAGAACACCGTTTACGTCAGCAATACCGGATTTTACCGATCCACTGATGGTGGTAAAACTTTCGACGAAAGGTTATTTACCCCACATGGGGACAATCACGGTGTTTGGATTAATCCAATTGATCCTGACATTATGATCAATTGTAATGATGGTGGGGCAAATGTTTCCCTGAACGGGGGAAAGACCTGGTCAACACAAAGAAACCAGCCAACTTCTGAGTTCTACAGGTTAACGGTTGATAATCAGTTTCCCTATCGTTTATACGCCGGGCAGCAGGACAATACCACTATCAGTATTTCCAGCAAAAATCCAGGAGGTTTAACCCCCTATCAGGATTGGTATTCTGTTGGCGGCAGTGAATCAGGGGATGTGGCGGTTGACCCCAGGAATCCGAATATTGTTTATGGTGGCTCATACAGTGGTGAAATTACCAGAATGGACAGAAGCACAGGTCAGGTGAGGGAAACAACCGCTTACCCACATTACACCGAAGGAACAGAGCAAAGGGATTTGAAGTACAGGTGGCAATGGAATTTCCCCATTGCTATTTCACCCCACAATCCTGATGAAGTCTATCACACTTCCAATTTTGTTCATAAATCCACCAATGGTGGCCAAAGATGGGAGGTGATCAGCCCCGATCTCACAGGGAATCTGGATAAATACCACGATATACCCGGGGGGCCTATTCAGCATGATGGAACTGGCGTTGAGATTTATTCTACCATATTTGCCTTTGAGATCTCTTCCCTGGAAGAGGGCGTAATGTGGACTGGCAGTGACGATGGCCTGATCAACATTACCAGGGATGGAGGTGCCACTTGGCAAAACATCACCCCTAAAAAAATGCCAACAGAAGGGACAGTTAACAAGATCGAGCTTTCAAGTCATGCAGCAGGCCGGGCATTTGCAGCCGTGTATAAATACAGGGACAACGATTTCAAGCCTTATATCTTCCGCACTAATGATTATGGTAAATCCTGGGACTTGATCACTTCGGGCACCAATGGAATACCGGCAGATCATTTTGTCAGGGCAGTGGCCGAAGATCCGATCAAGCGTGGCCTTTTGTATGCCGGAACAGAATATGGAATCTATGTTTCTTTTGATGATGGCAAACATTGGCAATCGTTGCAACTAAACCTACCACATGTGCCAATTACTGATATGGAAGTCCATGAAAATGACCTGGTATTAAGCACCCAAGGGAGGTCATTCTGGATCCTGGACGATCTCACCCCATTGCATCAGGTGGTTGACCTTTCAGCCGATGATAACCAACTCTTTAAACTAAGAAATACTTATAGGACCAACTTGAGGGGCAGTGGCTCAAACAACGCCTACGATCAAATACCTCAAGGTGTGGCCATCAACTTTTTTGTTCCTGAAGTTGACACTGCATCAACATCCAAGCTTGAAATATTGGATAGTGATGGCAATTTAATAAGGGCATATTCATCCAAACCCGATAAGGAAAAACGAGAAGGAGAATTCGAAGTTAAAAAGGGTTTCAATACATTTTATTGGAAGCTCAGGTATCCTGGTCCTGAGCTGGTACCAGACATTGTTTCCATGGTGATACGTGTTTCTACCCAAGGCCCATGGGCTGTTCCGGGAACTTATCAGGCTCGAATATCTATCGGCGATTGGACTTCAACCCAGAGCTTTGATGTGCTGACAGATCCAAGGTGGGAAAATGTTTCCCAATCAGACTACCAGGCACAATTCGATATGGCTTTTGAAGTCACGGAATTGATCACTGAATCACATGACATGATCAGGAACATCAGATCATTAAGGAAGCAAGCCAAGGAAATCTCAGAATTGGCACTCAAGGCGGGGCATGATGAAAAGATAAGTGTGGCAAACAAAGAGTTGGCAAAGAAACTCACGGCGGTTGAGGACAAACTGATCCAGAACAAAATTGAAAGTAGCCAAGATGCCATTAACTTCCCCAGGGTATTTACCAACCATATTGGAAGGCTCTATCAAGTGTTGGTCAATGCCCACGATAAACCAACCGAAGGAGTAATGGAACGCTACACAGATCTTAAAAAGAATTTTGCCGGGTTTAAAGAAGAACTGAAGGCTATTTTAGAAAACGATCTGCCAGCTTTTAATGCTTTATTGGCGCAGGAAGAAGTACCAAGGTTAATTGTACCACATAAGTAGTTCTGGATTTCGGGTTTCGGGTTTCGGGTTTCGGGCTTGCCCGCCGAAGTGTTTACGGAGGAGGGTTTGGGCTTGGGCTTGCCCGTTGAAGTTTTAACAAAGGAGGGTTTGGGCTTGGGCTTGCCCGCCTCTGGAGGAAAAAAGCCCCGCTCATCCATTGGTCTGGCTTGAATAATTGATACATCAGGCGGTGGTTTGTCCCCCGCTGGCAGGGGAAGGGGGCGGAGTGGCAGACGTTGGCTAAGAACATCAAGAAAGCAGACTGAGGTGCAATATATACACTAACTCCACCATTTAGGGTGGAGTTAGTGGCTTGTCTTCCTCTTGGGCTTTAGCCCTTATTCTTTTGTATCATGTTGTTTTCGTTCGCTTGTAGCGACCTCCCAGGGCGGTTAAAAGTGACCACTATTTATTAAAAAGTAAGTGAATATTATGGATATTTTCTACCATGAATATGAACAATATATTGGTCACTTGGCACAGATGAGGATTTTGAAGACAAACCTTAACAGCGCAGGCGTTATTCTTTACACTCTCCATCTAATAAATTTTGTAAAGAAGGGTTGTATAAGTTGTCATATACAAAATAATCTTCATTCAAATCAGCGTTTATTACACTATTAATGGCACAGTAATCCCTAAGTGAATTATTTCTTTGAATCTTTATTTGTCCGGTTAATGAATCAAGTAAATTGAGCCCCTCAAGTTCAACCAAAGAACTATTATCATTAATCTTAAGAGAGCCAACAATTCTATTCAGATTGTTCAGTCCTACAAGGTTTGTCAATGAATTGTTGGCTTGGATAAACAATGCGAAATGACTTTGGCAATGGGCATTTCTGCAATTTCCATCTATCACCTCTGTCAGGTTACCCAGTCCCGCCAGCGATGCAAGCATGCTATTACCACTAATAAAAAGACCGTTGCCGACCATAGTCAGCTTTTCCAGGCCTTGCAAATCAGTTAATTTATAAAGTTGGGTTATTCGCATTTCACCCCAAACACTGGTCAGATTACTTAGGAATTCCAGGTTTGTGATTTCTGTAGAAATGCCTATAGTTAAATTGCCGGATATACTAGTAAATTTGAGAAGAAAGTTGGCATCTTTAATAAGCTGGTTGCCTGTGATAATGACACTTCCTCCAATATAGTTGATGCCATTTAATGCATCAAGTGTCTTCAGATTTTGGTTAAAACGAATATTAATCCCTCCCCCGATATATCTGACATTTTTTAGTGCATCAAGGTTCTCCAGATTTGGAATGGACCCAATACAAAGTGAACCTCCGATTTTATCAAAGTTTTGAAGTCCATTAATGTTCAAAAGACTTTTATTGAACTTAATGCTTAAGTCTTCAATAATATTATAGTGATTAAGAAGAAAGTCAATATCTTGTAAATTATCATTATGCTCAATTCTTAAATTCAAAATTGTGGATTTAACACCTTCAAGACCATTTAGGTTTTCAAGTTGCGGATTATAATTGATCAATATTTCCCCACCTACCGTTTGAAGATTCACAAGCCCATCAATGTTGACTAATGAATCATTTTCTGTTAGCAGCAGTTTTCCTCCAACCATATTCAAAGAATCAAGACCCCTTAAGTTAAATAAATGTGCTGCTTCCCTAATGATTAAATCACCACTAATTGATTTCAAGGAAGCCAGTCCATCCAAGTTATCTAAATCAGTATCAGTATCACTCCCATCAATGGTTAGATTTCCTTCGATTTGAGTAACATTATTGACAATGAAAATATCTATTTCTGACTGGGAAATTAATTTAATATCCCCGTAAATTATTGCTGGAGCTGGTATGATTTCAGATTCATCTTTACACCCGAAAAGATTGACCACAATTAGAAAAGTAGTGTAACTTATAAGTGGTTTCCAATTGCTCATTACATTAAACAAATTATTGCAAATGGTAGTGCAAAAATCATGCACTTCTTTAAACAACACTGCCGAAAATAAGCGTGTTAAGTCTATTGGTGAAGAAGACCAGTAAAGCAGCTAAGGTGCAATATATACACTAACTCCGTCCTTTAGGGCGGAGTTGGGGCTTTTAATTCACGAGGGCTTTAGCCCTTATCCCTTTTACATCACTAGAGGATTTGGGCTAAAGCCCAGACAATTTTAGTCTCTGGTCACCACCTTGAAAGGTGGTGTTTTGTCCCCGGTCTTGCAGGCGA
>CBDVAV010000101.1:0-10042 GCA_965372055.1 uncultured bacterium
ATTAGTTACTTTTACACTTGTGTCTATGATATTTTTTTTTTTTTGACAAACTAAGACCTAAATAAAAATTTCATTATAGAAGACAAATTAAAACCCGAGCTGAAAAACTCCGGAAATGTGAAAACGCCTGTAAGCTTGATTTTCCATGGCATCAAACACCTGAACAACGCTTTGACCATTGGAAACTACTTCTTCAAGGACATCAAAGAAGAAGGTAAGGTGTTGTATGATTCGGGGAAATTTAAACTGGCCACCCCTAAGAAACTGACCCCCGAACAGTACCAACAAAAAGCACAGGAGTATTTTGACCAGTGGTTTAAAAGTGCTAATGAGTTTTTAGAAACTTTTGAATTTGAAATAAGTAAAGAAAGGTTTCAAAAAGCAGCTTTTGAATTACATCAAGCCACAGAACGCTATTACACCACTATCCTTCTGGTTTTCACAGATTATCGACCAAAAGACCATAACCTGGAAACGCTGGGCATCAAAGTAGAAATGTGTGACAAACATTTAGCCGTTTTTCCACAAGACACTAACGAAGAAAAGCGATTGTTTGAGCTATTGAAAAAGGCGTACATAGATGCCAGGTACAAGATGGATGAATACAGCATCACCAAAGAACAATTAGAATATCTTGCTGATCGGGTCAGCAAATTAAAAAAGCTAACAAAAGGAATATGTATAAGCAAAATAAAAAGCTTTGTAAGAGATGAGTAACATTAAATTATTTCAAGACAAAAAAATAAGAACACAGTATAACGAGATAGAAGACAAATGGTATTTCGCAATAGTTGATGTTATTGAGGTATTGACTGAAAGTGTAAAACCAAGAGATTATTGGTACAGGCTCAAAAGAAGAGAGAAAGAAAATGGAATTGACTTGTCGACAATCTGTCGACAACTGAAATTACCGTCAACAGATGGTAAAAAATATAGAACAGATTGTGCAGATACAGAAGGGCTTTTACGCATCATTCAATCTATTCCATCACCTAAGGCAGAACCATTTAAAAGATGGTTAGCAAAAGTGGGATACGAAAGACTGGAAGAAATAGAAGATCCTGAATTAGCTTCTAAAAGAGCGAGAGAGATATACAAAGCAAAAGGCTATTCCGATGATTGGATTGAAAAACGAATGCGCAGCATTGCTATTCGCGAAGAATTGACCGATGAATGGAAAAATCGAAGAGTTAAAGAACAACGAGAATATGCAATACTGACGTCAGAAATTTCTAAAGCAGCATTTGGCCTTACTCCTTCTGAATACAAGAAAGTAAAGGGCTTGAAAAGAGAAAATCTACGGGATCACATGACTGATTTAGAATTGATTTTTTCAATGCTTGGAGAAGCTTCTACGACCGAAATTACGAGAAATACTGATGCACAGGGATTTTTAGAAAACAAAGGTGCAGCAAAGAAAGGTGGTAAAATTGCAGGTGATGCTAGAAAAGCGTTAGAGTTAGAGTCAGGAAATCAAGTCATTAGTTCAGGAAACTTTTTACTAGAAAAGAAAAAAAAGAAGATCAAAAAAGGAAAACAAAAATAACGAACAGGTAACACAAAATAAATTGCATTAAAACGACCATTACTTCAAACGTTAGGGTTCGCATACATATAAGGATCACTTAAATCTACTCCTAGGTAGCCTCACAGTATATTTTCAAGTTTTATGTACAAAAAACCAACAACTTTCTTCTCAATTTTTGGTGATTTCATAAAATTCAAGTCGCCATCTTCTCCCTTAATTGTTTCTATTGCTGTCCAGGTATCATATTCTTGTTTGGGAAATGTGAAAACAGATCTACAAGTTTTCGCAGCAGATCATAATACAGTGCTACGAACAATATAATTGACATTAACCAGATGAAAATGATGTTAAACCAAAAAGTGTCTATTCTCAAACCTGCAAAGTGTTTCACGGGTGAATAGAACCTGGTGCGAAAATCAAAAATATGTTGTGGCTCCGGATCAGTGTAAATGGGATAGATTTTCTGTATCAACCTGTTTTGATTTTCTACAATGCGATATTGCACAGTAGTATTCTTTACCATGTCGGCAATGGCATCATTTTGATATTTACCTCTCATGGCATTGAAAATAGCAGTGCTTTGGTCGTCCTGGGTTAATGAAACCATCAATTTCTCCCGTTCATTTACTGCTTGATTAAACCGGTTCGTATAAAACCTTTTTAATGTTGACAGAAACTCTGAAAATTGATTGAATGCGGAGCTATCGAACCTGGTGGCTTTCAACCATCTCACGTTATACGACCGCGTTTTATTAACTGCCTGCAGTTCTTTACTTATTTCATTTGTTAACAGGTCGAAATGGGCATCAATTTCCGCACGATCACTCAGCGAATCCGAAAGCAAACGATTTACGGTAGACAATTTGGTCTGCAGTTCGGGTACAAGGTAGTTTTTCTTATATTCAGCGAAATACATCTTTTTTTCAATATCATAAAATCTCTTTTCAAATTCATTGTCTTTATACTGGTTTACAATCGCAGCTTCAAATGCCCAACGCGTGGTCATAATTTCCCCGATCCATGGCACTTTATCCAATGATGATACCTGTGGGTTAAACTTGTCGAAGTTTACCACCACACCACTCAACACTAGTTGAGGGATCAATATTATTGGGATTAAAATG
Organism: uncultured bacterium; assembly: GCA_965372055.1. GTDB lineage: Bacteria > Bacteroidota > Bacteroidia > Cytophagales > Cyclobacteriaceae > CBDVAV01. The sequence goes on from CBDVAV010000101.1 coordinate 2,653, forward strand.
TATATTGTGATAGCGGAGTTAAATGCCGCTGAAATATTCAGTCCCAGTACATTGGCAAAACAAGATGTTGAAAAAAGGATCAGCCAGTATGTAAAAGTCATCCCACTGATCTCTAACATATGCACCCCAATTAACACGAATGACAATGATTGAATGGCGGATATCCCAAACAAGATTAATATCTTGGAATACAAGTAACTGGATTTACTTAAATGTAAAAAACGTTCACGTTTAAGGATTTTTCTGTCTTTTATGATTTCTTCTGCGCTTACTGTCAGGCCCATGAACAAGGCCACTATTATGGACATAAAGAAAAAAATCGGGATGTTTCCATTGTTGCTAAACTGGTATTGTGCATTGTTTACACCCACTGTAGCATAGTATTTCACCAAGGAGGCAAGGAATATGGCCAGCACGGGAGCTTCAAATAAATTGATTACAAGATACTGCTTGTTACTCAGTTTGGAGAGTAGGTCCCTGGTAGTAAAAATAACCAATTGTTTTAACCGGTTGGGGATTTGCAATGTACTTGTCAATGGCCCCTTTACCATATCAATTTGTGGCAGTGTGATCTTTTCCTTGTAATATTCATTCCATTTTTCCGCCGATGTTTTTCTCTTCTCAGTGAATCGCCCATACTCATTTACAATCCTGGTTTCAATAATGCTGAATATCTGCTCTGAATTAATGTTGCCACATTCGGGGCATGATCCAAGATCTTTATTGACCATGTTCACGATGTTCTTGAAATAGACAGCTGCATCAACCGGATTTCCATAATATACCTGGTAACCACCTACATCAAGGATTACCAGGCTATCGAACATTTTAAATATATCTGATGAAGGCTGATGGATCACCACGAAGACCATTTTCCCCTTGAGGGCAAGTTCTTTCATAAGGTCCATGATATTTTCCGAATCCCTTGAAGAAAGCCCTGAAGTGGGTTCATCAACAAATAAGACCGTGGGTTCCCGCAACAGTTCAAGGCTTATGTTCAGGCGTTTTCTTTGTCCACCACTAATAGTCTTGTCCAACGGGGATCCCACCTTAACGTCCCTTATCTCAATCAGTCCAAGGTTCTTGAGGGTTTTTAGGATCAATTCTTCAATTTGCAATTCACTGAACTGACTAAAGCAAAGTTTTGCCGCGTAGTACATATTCTGGTAAACTGTAAGTTCCTCGATGAGAAAGTCATCCTGGGGCACAAAACCAATTACCCCTTCTAAACTCTCACGCTGTCGGTGAAGGTTCACTTCATTTATCAAAACCCTTCCACTACTTGGATCTTCACTGCCATTTAGGACGTTCAATAAAGTGGACTTTCCAGAACCACTGGCGCCCATCAAACCAATCAATTTTCCTCCTTTTTCCGCTATATTTATTTTTCTTAATCCAATAGTATTGTCTTTGAACTTATAGGACAGGTTTTCAGCGACAAAGGAGATTTGGGATTTAGTATCACTAAAGTGGAACTTACCCACTACATCGCTGTAATAAATTGGTGGTACTTTACTGCCCCTGATAGTACTACCTGTTGGAAATACCGATATGCTTCTGCTTTTTAAAGGCAGTCCATTTAAAGTGAGGGAAGATATACCTAAATATTTTATGAAATAAGTTTCGGTAGCCGACATCCTGATGATGGCGATCATACCCGTGATGTTTTTAGCTGCCAGCCTTTTCACTGGAATTGGCAACTCGCCTGTTCCATCATCAATAATAACTATACTATCGCTCTTGAAATCCTCAATGTCATCAGCTTTGACAAATTTAACAATTTGGTTTAAATCCTCCTGCGGTATTTTAATGGCTTCGCCAAAATAATAGATCAAGTTGTTCTGCCACTCTGATATTTGCCTATCCGCCAACATCAATTCGATCATTTTAAGCACAAGTACAAACTTCTGCTGTTGGGTTAATCCTTCATTGATCTGTTTGCTTATTTCCATGATCTTGGCCCAATCACCTATAAACTCGGCAGTTTCTTCATCAGTATCAGCCAAAGCCACTGATTCCTTTTGGAGACAATACTCATCAAAATGAGTCATATAATATCCAAGGGATTCCTGGCTAACATGGACTGCCAGATATTCGCGGATATTTGTTCGTTCGTCTTCGGTAATTCTTTCCTTTGCGGCGATGGCAAATAATTGGATGATGACTTTAAGTAATTCTTCGTTCATAATTACCCTTGGAAGACTATTTGAGCTTAACTTCCAAAATAAGCAATTTTATCACATAATTCCCTATTTAGAAATCCGTAACTTATTTTCCCTGTATTTTGTTCTATTATAAAACCAGCTAGCTTTAATGAACATTCCTTTGATTACAATAGTCAAAATAGTCAGGATTGTAATGGTTTAATATGCCCAGTGGTCCGTCAAATAGCTTTAATCAAGATCTATTAATCGAAACTGCGATAAGTAAGCGCAAGCGTACCTATATTTTCATTGGTGCCCTCATTATCAGCCTGGCTTATTCCATCCTTAATTTATTTATTTCCGACTATGGGTTACTGTATTTTTTTGATAACCCTGCCTCCTATTCCATAATCCTGGTTTGGCATTTGGCTTTTATTATTTACGAAATGATTACGCTTGTTTTCATTAACAAATTTATCAAGCGTGGATCAGGTATCCCACGGTGGTTTATCATGTTTAATGTATTTATTGAAATAACTTTCCCAAGTTTACTGTTTGCCTCACTAATATTTTTTGAAAAGAAAGAGATCCTGTTAGACTCACAGTATATGTTGATCTACTTTCTTATTATCATTCTATCGGCACTTCATCTTGATTTTAAAATCAGCCTTGGAATCGGGATCGTGACTGCCCTACAATATGCCATTATTTTATTGCTTACGCTCAACTCGGCAAATAATGTAGCAGAATATAATATCGTACTTCCCAGCAGTGTCTACTATACAAAGATTGTCATTTTGCTGCTCGCGGGCACTTGTGCCGGATTTGCTGGTGATGAAATCAAAAAAAGAGTTATGACTTCAATGAACTATTTACAGGAAAGAAATGAGATTGAAATGTTATTCAATCAGCAGGTATCCAAAGAGGTTGTCAATACCCTATTAAAAGAAAAAAATGCATCTAAAAGAGCAGAAGTTACCATAATGTTCCTCGATATCCGCAATTTTTCATCTTTCGCCGAAACAAAGGACCCAGAAGAGGTGATCAGCTTTCAGAACAATATATTTCGGCCTTTTATTGAAATAATCAACCAGAACGATGGCGTGGTCAACCAGATTCTCGGTGATGGAATTATGGCCACTTTTGGCGCCCCGATCAAAAATCTCAATCATACAAGTAATGCATTTTTCTCTGGTAACGAAATATTGAAGAGATTGCAAATAATAATTAAATCTGGAATTATCCCACCTACCAAGGTGGGGATTGGCCTCCATACTGGCCAGGTAATTACAGGAAACATTGGCAGTGAACATCGCAAACAATATTCCATTAGCGGCTCACCGGTAATTATTGCTGCCCGTATTGAGCAATTGAACAAGAAATTCAATTCCCAATTTTTGATTACAAAAGAAGTATACGATAAGGTAAATCAAAACGGGGATATATTTGAATATATTGGGAAGGAACATCTGAAGGGTATCGAACAAACCAAGGAAATATACAAGGTTGTACAACATGACCTCTCTCAGGAATTTGATCAAACTACAATTAACTGAGCCATGAAGTGTTATTGATCAAAAAATCAATTAAAATTACTAATCTATTACTCAGATCATCCAATTAAATCATCCCTGGACCTATCTGGAGTAAAGCACTATGAACAAAAACCCGAAAAAATATTTTGATCGTGACCTAAGTTGGTTATCATTTAATTACAGGGTGCTTGACGAAGCCCGAGATGCTGAATTGCCCATCTTCGAGAGGATTAAATTCCTGGCAATATACTCTTCGAACCTTGATGAGTTTTTTAGGGTAAGGGTGGCAAATTTACGTAGCCTTGCAGAGCTTGACAAGAAAAAGATCAATGAGAAACTCAGCCTAAAGCCTCGAAAACTTCATAAAAAAATCCATGCGATAGTAAACAAGCAATTGAAAGAATTTGGGGATGTTTTTAGAAATCACCTGTTGCCTGACCTTAAAAAAAGTGGAATAATCTTTTATCAGGATGAACTGGTATTAAAAACCCATAAAAAGATAATTGACCGCTATTTTAAAAGCCGCATTCTTTCGTTTCTTAAACCTGTTTTCATAGAAGACCCTAATGATTCTTATTTTCTGGAAAACAAGCAACTGTACCTGGCTTTAAAATTGAAAGAAAACTTCGGTGAAGAAAGGATTGTCTATTCATATCTCAATATCCCTTCAAACCATATCAGCAGGTATTTGAACCTTCCAGAGGTAAAGAAATTCTCTTATTTTATTACCATTGATGATATTATCAGGGCCAAACTGGACTTTGTTTATCCAGACCATACAATACTTGAATGTTATAGTATTAAACTCAATAGGGATGCGGATTTAAATATTGATGATGAATATTCCGGGGATCTGGTAAAAAAGATCAAAAAACATCTGTCAAAAAGGGAAATTGGTGCCCCATCCCGTTTCTTGTATGACCTGGAAATGCCCGATGATATGCTCAAAGTATTGTCCGATACTTTTAAACTTAATGAGGATGATCTCGTTCCCGGAGGGCGGTACCATAACTTTAATGACCTTTTCGGTCTAAAAAACCCCAATGGCCCAGAGTTAGAGAATAAGCCGCTGGAGCCTATTACTTTAAATAAATTAGAAGAGAGTGAATCCCTGTTTGAAGCAATTGATCAAAATGATTTCATGCTGCATTTTCCCTACCAATCTTACGATTATATACTACGATTTTTTAATGAAGCGGCCATTGACTCACGGGTCTCTGAAATTATGGTAACATTTTATAGAGTAGCCCAAGATTCCTTCATTGTAAATGCATTGATCAGTGCAGCCAGAAATGGGAAAAAAGTTACGGTTTTTATCGAGGTTAAGGCCAGGTTTGACGAAGCCAATAACTTGTACTGGGCAGAAAAGATGGAAGAAGCAGGAATTACCATCATCTACAGTATGCCCGGCCTCAAGGTACACGCAAAAGTAGCCTTAGTAAAAAGAAGAAATAGCGAAGGTGAAAAAATGAGTTATGCTTTTTTAGGAACCGGCAATTTTAATGAAAAAACTGCAAGTGTATACGCTGATCACGGGCTATTGACCTCACATCGGCAATTAACCAAGGAGCTTGACAAAATATTTGCCCATTTATATAAAAAGAAGCCCATACCCGAATTAAATCACCTTTTGGTGGCTCAATTTAACCTTCAGGAAAAATTTATTGCACTGATAGACAGAGAGATTGCCAATGCAAAAAAGGGCAAAGTTGGATACCTGGTAATCAAACTAAATAACCTTGAAGATAAAGTAATGGTTGATAAACTCTATGAGGCAAGCCAGGCAGGGGTTAAAATATTTGTAATTGTCAGGGGTATTTGCACTTTGATACCAGGTCTTGATGGTGTGAGTGAAAACATCAATGTTATCAGGTTGGTTGACAGGTTTCTTGAGCATGCCAGAATATTTATATTCCATAATGATGGAAATGAGGAGATTTTCATGGGATCTGCAGATTGGATGAAAAGGAACCTATACAGGAGGATTGAAGTGGTTTTTCCTATTTATGATCCCAATGTTAAACTTGAGGTGAGAAAATTGATAGACTTACAACTAAAAGATAACAGCAAAGCCCGGTTATTGGATGAAAATCACAACAATAATCACCGGCTATCAAAACATGGGAAAAAAGTGAGGGCACAAATGGACTTTTACAATTGGCTGCAAAAAAGATATAGTTGATTTAATTAATTGAATTTCGTGGATTATGACCACTTACTTTCACAAGTTTTCTTTATTGACTTTTTGCCTAATAAGTTGCTCATCTTCGGGTAATCATACCAATCCTGCTCAAAGTGAGGACTTTCTCGGGTACGACTTATCTGCTCCGGAACAAAAAATAATCCTTCCTAATGATCTTAGGGAAATATCGGGGCTTACCTATCTTGAAAATGATATTTTAGCTGCAGTACAAGATGAAAAAGGCATAATCTATCACATAGACATTAGCAAAAATGAGATAGTCTCAAAATTTAGATTTGCTAAAAACAATGATTATGAAGGAATTGAGATAGCTCAAAATCATTACTATATAATAAGCAGTGATGGTGATCTTTATTCGCTGAACATAGATGAAATTGAAGATCCTAATACCGTGAAATTAGAAACGCCCCTTAGTGCAAAAAATGATGTTGAGGGTTTAGCTTATGATGCTCAAAATCAACAGTTGCTAATTGCATGCAAAGGAGATCCTAAAACAAAAAACAGTAATCCGTTAGGGAAAGCTGTTTATGCCTTCTCATTAAAAGATAAATCACTTAATCTAATATATACTGTCAGTAGGGATAGTTTAATCAAGAACTTGGATCAAAATAAAACCAAGGATGTAAAATTCTCACCTTCGGCAATTGCAGTACACCCCATTACCGGGGATGTCTTCATTCTTTCCCATGTTGATAAGTATCTTATTGCACTTACAAAAAAGGGAAGAATAAAATCAGTTGCAAAGCTCGATCCCCGAATATTCAAACAGCCCGAAGGCATTTGTTTCTCACCGTCAGGCACTCTCTACATTTCAAATGAAGGAAAAGCCTCAAAGGGAAACATACTGCAATTCAAATATCATTACTGATTTATTCAAAAGGATTGTTGTCCCCATTTATATTCCCTTTATTGGAAATGAAAAGTATTTCATCCCAGTAATAAAGTATGCTTTTTAAATTGTGGGCAATTTCCTTAATTATCAAAATGTTCTCCCTGATATCAGGGTTCTTGTTATCCAAATTATTATCCAGATAGTCTATCCTGGTCAGTATTCTATCAACGGGGAAAAGAAAATCTTTAATGAGTGTGTTTATGGCCACACTTCTTATCCTGGAGATTTGTTTAACTTTTTTGTTCAAAATCAAAGGCCTTTTAATAGGTTCCATTACCCCTGCAAAATAATTTTTTGCCTTTTTATCACTGAGCAATGGGAAGGTAGTTAATTCTACCCATGATCTAACTTTCCCAATATTCAACCTGAAGCGGCCTGATAAGATCATAGGGTTTAAAAGGAACTCTGTCATTGATTTTTCAACCCTATATCTGTCCCTTTTATCTACTATTTGCAAAAATGAAGCTATATCCTCATATAACTCTTCCCTCTTCATTAAGAAAAGCCTTTCATAATAGTGGCTAACAAATTCAATTTTTGTTTTTTCTACATTGATTAAGAAATATACTTTGTCCGTACTTTCCACATCTTCCCGACAATGAATTAAGATTTCATC
>CBDVAV010000102.1:0-10035 GCA_965372055.1 uncultured bacterium
ATTTTTATTTTGCTTGTAATAGCTTTAAGTTTAGATTTTAATAATGACAAATATGAAACCCAAAAATTATTTATATGCCAATTCGGTATTGGTAGCTTTCTTATTTCTCGGTATCGAAAAATGTGAATCGCCGGGAAATATTGAGTCGGGCAAGGAAGTAGACCATGCTTCAATAAAGCCGGCGCAGGACAGTGATTATGATCTGGAAACCCTAAAGCTCCCCGAAGGATTCAATATATCTGTATTTGCGGAAGTTGAAAAAGCCAGATCGCTTGCCATGAGCCCCAAGGGGACTATTTTTGTTGGTAGTAGAGATGGCAAAAAAGTGTGGGCGATTACTGATACCGATGGGGACAACAAGGCTGATAAGAAGTGGCAGCTTTATGAAGGAAAGAATCCCAATGGGGTGGCATTTAAAGATGGAGACCTTTATATGGCAGAAACAGATAGGATTTTGAAGTTTTCTGACATCGAAAATAAGTTGGATAACCCTGGGGAACCAGAGGTTATATTTGATAAATACCCAAGTGATTTCCAGCATGGATGGAAATTTATTGCCTTTGGCCCCGATGGAAAATTATATGTACCGGTAGGGATAAACTGTAATATTTGCGAGCGCGAAAAACCTGTTTATGGAACCATTACCAGGATGGATGCAGATGGCTCCAACATGGAGATCTATGTGACAGGAATAAGGAATTCAGTGGGATTTACCTGGCATCCGGAAACAGGAGACATGTGGTTTACTGACAATGGTAGGGACATGATGGGAGATGATATACCTCCTTGTGAACTTAACCACGTGAGCAGTGAAGGTGAACATTTCGGCTATCCTTATTGCCATGGTGGAACCATTTTGGATCCAGAGTTTGGCAAAGGTAAATCATGTGATGATTACACAGCCCCTGCCTGGAAATTTGGTGCCCATACTGCACCATTGGGCCTTAGGTTCTATACCGGAAATATGTTTCCGGCTGAATATAAAAATAACCTGATAGTAGCTCAACATGGTTCTTGGAACCGAAGCAGCAAAGTTGGATACAAGCTTATGTTTATCAAAGTCGATGCCGGTAAAGTTACCAGCGCAGAACCATTTATAGAAGGATGGCTGAACAAAACCACTGATGAAGCCTGGGGTCGGCCTGTAGATGTAATGCAAATGCCAGATGGTGCATTACTGGTATCAGATGACAATTCTGGATTGATCTATAGGGTAACCTATGGAGATTAACAACTATTCTATTTTTTTGATCACATAGAAGGATTCCAGATCAAATTATTCATAACAATTAGATTGTTATTTGGCTGATTTTATTAAATCGATTACTGATAAAAGTCAGCAATTGGCATAATATTCATCATTGCTCAAGGCATCCATGTCTCATACCTTTTGCCCAATATTTAGTAATCTTAAAATTTATAAAACTATGAAAAAGTTAAACATTGGTGCAATCTCTATATTATTAGCCATCATTTTTAGTTCTTGTACGGGTGGGGAACAGGCTATGATAGGAGGGGAAATTTCTACTGATGATAAAGAAATTAAAGGTCAAGCTTCGGTTGTGGATGATGTTTCAAATAAAAATATTGTCCAAATTGCAATTGGTTCAGCCGACCACACTACCCTGGTAGCGGCTATTAAAGCCGCGGGATTAGCTGATGTATTGGCCAACAATGGGCCATTAACAGTTTTTGCCCCAACTAATGAAGCATTTGCAGCTTTGCCCGAGGGTACTGTTGAAAATCTTCTCAAGCCGGAAAACAAAAGCCAACTGGTAGGAATTATTTATTATCATGCTGCCCCTGGTACATATAAAGGGGATCTGTTAAAAGATGGAATGCAACTTTATATGGCACAAGGAGATAATGCAGAAATTAAAGTTGGTGAAGATGGAAAAGTAACAGTTAATGGGGCTAACGTTCTGGCTACTATTGAAGCAACCAATGGAGTTATTCATGTTGTAGATAAAGTTCTTCTTCCGCCGGAAAAGTAATACACAAATTGATCAACCTTATATCTTGGCATATTTGGTTGATATTTTTAATTGTCAACCAATGAATTTACGTAAAGCAAATCAATATTGATTTGCTTTATTATTCAATATCTTGGCATTTACTAAAATAATTTAACCGAAAGTAATATATTTCTTGACAAATAAAATTGTCGGTTGTATATTTGCTTTATGAAAATTGAAAATCAAGCCTCGGTTAATATTATTGAAGACAGTAAAATGGCCTCCTCACTGTTGAATCCCATGCGGCGACAAATGTTGGAACATTTGAAAGAACCCAATTCCGCATCAGGTTTGGCACGAATACTTAATATTCCAAGGCAAAAAGTCAATTATCACCTTCGTGAATTAGAGAAAAGAGGCCTTTTAGAGTTTGTAAAGGAAAAAAAGAGAGGGAATTGTGTTGAAAGAATTTTACAAGCAACAGCCAGGTCATATTTTATTTCCCTGGAGTCGGTAGGTCAGCTACCAGTGGATATTGAACAAATGAAAAATGAGTTTTCATCAACATATCTAGTTGCTGTAGCCTCTAATATGATCAATGAAGTTGCACAACTGAAAACCAGGGCCAAAAAGGCCAATAAAAAGCTTGCAACCTTCACCTTACAATCGGAGATAAGGTTAGCTTCTGCAAAGTCCTTGAACAGCTTTACAGAAGAATTGTCACAGTTCACTGCAAAGCTAGTGGCAAAATACCACGATGAAAAGACACCTAAGGGCAGGAAGTACAAATTCAATATTTGCGCTCATCCATCAATAACTAAATAACCAATACAATAATGAGTATAGAAAAAAAGTCCGTAGACAAATCAAATTCCAAGACCAGGTCTGTTGAAAAAACCATAGAAATAAATGCCCTAGTTGGCGAGGTTTGGAAAGCACTAACCCAAGCAGAGGAATTAACGAGATGGTTCCCATTGCAAGCTGAAGTAGATCCTGGTGTTAATGGTAAAATCCGGTTATCCTGGGATGATTTATACATCTGGGAGTTTAAAATTGAAACCTGGGAAGAAGAAAAACACTTGCGATGTACTTATCAACATGATCAGGATTATAGTGCCAGTAATGCTTATAAAAACGATACTAATAACGTCGTGCTCAATAGCTCTCAACAGTTGGCAATTGATTATTTTCTTGAAACCCAGGAAGGTAAGACTGTTCTCAGGCTGGTTCATGATGGATTTGGCATCGATGAAAACTGGGACGATATGTTTGATGGCGTACGCAGGGGTTGGCAACAGGAATTGAGAAGTTTGAAATTTTATCTGGAGCATCATTGTGGAAAAGACAGGTCTGTGGCCTGGACAATTTCAAACCCAAATCTGTCAGTTGAAAAAATATGGAGTATAATTATGGGTCCTGAAGGCCTCTTAAAATCCGGATCAATTGAAAATTTACAGGAGGGGGACAGGTATAAATTTGAAACCATGGAGGGTCAGGTTTACCAAGGTGAAATCCTTTATTATAACCCCCCATGGGACTTCTTTGGAACTGTGCAGAATCTTGGAAATGCCACTATTAGAGTTAAAATGGAAAGATTTGCTGGCAAAACAGAGGTTGATATCTGGTTTGGAGGTTACGGTTTACCGGGCAATATAATACACAACTTAAAAACATACTGGGATAAGAAATTTGCGCTATTATTTCCAAATGCATAACAATTGGTGATACATATAAAAAATATCGTACTTATCATATTTGGTTTGCTTGTTTTTATTGACAATACCATAGCACAAGATGAATATGTTGTCAAACGACTTTCAATTCCTCTACAATTTGATGGAAGGGTAGAAGATAGCGAATGGCAAGGATTTAAACCCCTTCCATTGACCATGCATGCACCTACTTTCGGTGGTGATCTCACGGAGGAAACCCAGATGTATTTGGGATATGATGAGGACTACCTTTACCTCGCTGGCCGCTTATATTATAAAGATATAAACGATCTGCAATCAACATCGAAAAAAAGGGATGCCATGGAAGGCAGTACCGAATATTTTGGTATTATCATCGATTCATTTAATGATAATGAAAATGGCTTGGGTTTCTTTACTACGCCTTCTGGATTACGCACCGATATACATGTATTTAACGATGCACAGGGGGAATTTCCCGTAAATGTTAGCTGGAACACTTTTTGGGATGTGAAGACCACTACCACTGACGAAGGTTGGTTTGCAGAAATAAGGATACCATTTACCAGTCTTAGGTTTCAGGACAAAGATGGTGTAATAAAAATGGGTGTTATTTGTTGGCGGTATATGCCGAGTAAAGTGGAAACCCAAATATTTCCGTCCATTTCCAATGATCTTGGAATGTGGAGCGCATGGAAGCCATCCCGGGCCAAGGAAGTTATATTTAAGGGAATATATGCCAAAAAGGCCAAGTACATTGCTCCATATTTGTTATTGGGCATGCAACAAGACCATGAGCTTAACGCCACGGAAACAGCTTATGAGAAGAATGACGATTTAAAACTTGAAGCAGGCTTGGACATCAAATACAGTTTGTCGAGCAATTTTACTATGGACCTAACCATTAATCCTGATTTTGCCCAGGTGGAGGCCGATGACCAGCAAGTTAACCTCACGAGATTTTCCCTCTTCTTTCCTGAGAAAAGGTTGTTTTTTCAGGAGAGATCAAGCATTTTCGATGTTAAAATGGGAGGCCCAAACCGATTCTTTTATAGCAGAAGGATAGGACTTGTTGAGGATGAACCTGTACGAATATTCGGAGGGGCCAGGATTGTAGGTAGAAGCGGGCCTTGGGATTTGGGTTTTCTCACCATGCAAACAGAAAGAGTTGAAGAACAGAGTTCCACAAATTATAGTGTGTTAAGGATTAGAAAGCAATCCATAAATCAATATTCCTATTTAGGTGGGATTGTCACCAATATGATTGGAACTGATGGTAAGTACAATACAGGGGCAGGGCTGGATGGAGTGATAAGAATGTTCGGGGATGATTACCTGGATTTTACCTTTGCGCAAACATATTACAACGATACCTCGGCTGCCCCGTTCTCATTATCAAATGCAAAACTGCGGATTAATTGGGAGACACGAAGTAGCAAAGGCCTGGGATATGATATTGGCTTTTCAAGGGTAGGGGAGGACTACAACCCGGAAATGGGGTTCGAACTCAGAGAAAATTACTCCCGCATTGGGGATCGTATTTGGTGGGGCTGGATACCAGGGGAAAACTCCTGGTTACAAAACCACCAGTTATTTTTCAAAGGATCTTTGACTTACAAAAATTCTTCTCTGAAAACAGAATCGTCCGAGATAGGAGGTGGTTGGCAATTTGCTTCCAAATCCGCAGCTTTAGGGGTTTTGAGTTATAGTAATAAAGTCGAATTTCTCACTGATACTTTTGAGATAGCAGATGATATATATATTGTTACCGGCAATTATGAATATTCGGAATTTCAGGCACTGCTGTCCACTCCATTCAGCAAACCTTTGGTTTTTGAAAGTATGGTTACAATAGGGAATTTTTTCGATGGAAAACAACTGGTATTGTCAATTTCCCCAACCTGGAAAGTCTCCTCTTCATTTGAGTTGGGTGCCAATTACATCTTCAACAAGATAGACTTTTCTTCCAGAAATCAGAACTTCAAAGCTCACATTGCAAGGGTTCGTTCTACTTTGATGTTTAGCACTAAATTATCTGCAAGTTTATTTGCGCAATACAGCAGTGCAGAGAGTACATCCATTGGCAATATAAGGATCAGGTATAATCCCAAAGAAGGCAATGATCTTTACTTGGTATTTAACCAGACAAACAATAGTGATCGTAATAGGGAAACCCCAACACTACCATTAACTGATAGCAGGACATATTTAATAAAATATACCTACACTTTTATTACTGGGAATAGGCCAAGAACCAGATAATTGCTTATATAAATGTCTTACCCACCGTAGAATACCTTTTCTCCCAAGTCCTTTAACCAAAGGACAGCATCATCAGGCCTACCTTCTACCTCCATGTTCATTCCTGCATTCACCACTTCTCCGATTACCGTGGCATGATCCCCTTTCTCAACAATGTCTGAAACAGTGCATTCCACGAAAGCCATTGCTGCATCGATAATTGGCGATCCGGTTTCCCCTGACTTGTATGATTGCCCTGAGATTCTCCCATCTTCTTTAACAGATGGTTTGAAAAATGCATATGCCAAGTCTGCTTGGCCCTTTCCAAGTATATTTAAAGCAAATTTTCTTACCTCTTTTATCAATTTGTAAGAGTTTGAATCAACTTTAACCCCAACTACAATCAATGGTGGTTGGAAGGAAGTTTGAGTTACCCAATTTACCGTCGACGCTGCAATATCGCTTTCACTTTCGACAGTTAAAATATACAATCCATATGGGATCATCCTTAGAGCGGATTTTTTGGCATTTTCATCCATAGTTATAATTATTTTGTTCTACAATCAATAAGTCCAATTTAATCGAAAATTGAGGAATAACAAATTGCCTATATCTTCCTATGGTTTTGTATAATGATTTAATTTAATTAGCAGAACTCATTTACAATGTTTAAATCTCGAAGAATTTCAATCAAAACTTAGCATATATTTTCTAAATTTAAATGCTGAACCACAATAGTCTACCACTTTGTTGGCATAATTAGAGTTTTAGCAATAATTCACCTTTAAAACTAGAACAAATGGAAAGAAGAACCTTTATAAATATTACTGCTTTGAGTGCAGCTGGTACATTGACTACACCGAAACTGTTTGGAAACCCCTATTCATTTGATAAAATCAATGAGATTGGAATTCAAGTTTATTCCGTTCGTCAAGCTTTAAGAAATGATTTCACAGGGACTTTATCAAAAATAGCTGCCATTGGATACAATTATATCGAGCTGTTCGCCTACAATGATGGGAAATATTTTGGAACACCTGTAAAGGAAGTGAAAAATATTCTGGATGGCGAAGGTCTAAAAGTAAGAAGTAGCCATTTTGGTACAGGAGTAAATAATCCAGATGCAAAAGGAACTTTGACCAATGATTGGGAAAGAGCTGTGGAAGACGCAAAAATATTGGGTCAGGAATATATGGTCTGTGCATATTTACAGGATTTTGAGAGAAAGACATTAAGCCAGTATCAGGAAAATGCCGAACTATTTAACAAATCAGCAGAGGTTTGCAAAAAGTATGACATTCAGTTTGCTTATCACAATCATGATTTTGAGTTTATTGAAATTGATGGCCAAATCCCCTATGACCTATTGCTTAAAGAAACCGATAAAGACCTGGTTAAATTTCAATTGGACTTATATTGGGTAACAAAGGCTGAAAAAGACCCTATTGAAATTTTTAAGAATGACCCTGGAAGATATCCACTTTGGCATGTAAAGGATATGGACAATACCGAGGAGAAATTTTTTACTGAAGTAGGCAATGGTGTAATCGATTGGAAAAAAATATTCAAAAATAAAGAGCTTTCAGGAATGAAATATTTTTTCGTGGAGCAGGATAGGTTTAAGAACAATCGCCCATTGGAAGGCGTTGAGAGCAGCTATAAATATCTAAAAAATTTAGAATACTAGAAAAAAGGTCTTCCCTGATTGAGAAAACCCTTTTCCTTAATATCTTAATACTTCTATAGCTCTTTGATCATGATGTTCCTGTACCAAACATCATCACCATGATCTTGCAGACCGATGTAGCCAGTCTGTGCTACATCAATAATATCTTCCCAACCGTCAAATTTACTATTGGCAATCATTTCCTTCCATTCGTCTGTCCAAAGATGATACTCCAATACGTTTTCACCATTCATTTCATGTATAACAGTTCCTTTAAAAACCGTAATTTTCACTTGGTTCCATTCCCCAACAGGTTTGGCATTTTGAGGATTGGCAGGGATTAGGTCATATAACGATCCTGCCTGCCTGTTGCCATCTTTACCTAATTTGGCATCAGGGTGTTTTTCGTTATCCAATACCTGCATTTCAGGTGCTGACCTCCAGATTGGCTGTCCATCTTCACCGCATTTCTCCCTACCTAAATAAAACATTCCACTATTTCCACCTTCTGAAATTTTCCATTCGAGTTTAAGCTCGAAATTACTGTACTGTTTATCGGCAACGATATCGCCACCATCACCAGCTTCCCCTCTGCCAGAGCCAATACAGTGAATGGTTCCATCTACAACTTCCCAACCTGTTGGAAAAGTTTCCTTACAATAACTTCTCCATCCAGTAGACGTTTCCCCATCAAAAAGCAACACCCAACCATCGTCCATCTCGCTTTGGGATATGGTATTGGGAGCAGCGGCTTCCTCTGTTGCCGTAGCTTCTTCTTCACCAGACGTTTCATCTTCTGTACCTTCCGTGGTTGGGCTGCTACATGCTCCTACTGTAATTGCCAGAAAAAATATCCAAATAAATTTCAAATTCCTTGTCTTCATTAATTTGTGATTTAAGTTTAAATATAGCTTTACAAAATTAGTAAGAATAACCTTCACGATAAGACCGCTTCACGTATTGTTCAGCAGCAGCTTTTGCATTAATGGTGGCAAATTTTGTATCAAAATGCGGATGCCCATCGATCACTTGAAATTTATCAGATGTCACAACCCTTATTTCATCGGCATCACCGATATTTTTGATTTTCATGGCATCACCGTCCCATTCAAGCCTTCTTTTTAGGTCTTGAAGTCGAACTGCAAGATTACCCATGATTACAATCTCGTTCATTGGACCTGAATAAGCAAAATTAGAACTTGCTTCAGTTCTGCTGCCCTTATCTTCTTTACAAGCCCTTACCCAATCCATCTCATGACCCCCGTCCATAGCGTTTTCCACTCTTCGCAGTTCGGCCTTTACTTTTGGCGGATCATTTTCCCTGCCAACAATGTAAGGATCTCGGGCATATGTGCTACAAATCAATGTTCCCTTGGTACCCACGAACATTGAACCACCACCACCATCGCCTAATCTCTTGCCTTCAGCGATCCCCTCGGGTCTGTCTGGAAGTAATCCTCCATCATACCAGGTAAATTCAAGGGCTGGCATATTTACTTTTCCTTTCTTCGCCCTTGCTGGGAAACTATAACTAACCTTCTCAGAGATTGGCGCACTTTCAGTATTTACCTGTGAAGAGCTTGCCTCGAATGATGTCGGATGGCCGAGTTGCAATGCTTTAATCACTGGATCTATGATGTGACATCCCATGTCCCCTAGGGCACCAGTGCCGAAATCCCACCATGCTCTCCAATTCCAGGGCGTATAAGCCGGGTGATAAGGCCTCCATGGCGCAGGTCCTATAAACAGATCCCAATCTATGGTAGGGGGCAACGATGGAGTTTCTGTTGGCCTTTCTAAACCTTGGGGCCAAATAGGCCTGTTGGTCCAGGCATGAGCTTCTTTTATCTCCCCTATTTCACCATTCCAAATCCATTCTGAAAGTAACCTGATGCCGTCACCTGAATTGCCCTGGTTTCCCATCTGGGTGGCTACACCGGTTTCTCTGGCCAGTTTTGCCAACATACGGGATTCAGAAACTGAATGAGTCAATGGTTTTTGTACATAAACATGCTTGCCCGCCAACATTGCATCCCTGGCAGCAATATAGTGGGTCTGATCAGGTGTGGCTACTATTACCGCATCAATGTCATTGTTCATCTCATCAAGCATTTTACGATAGTCCTTATACTTCTTAGCATCAGGATAATCGTTAAATGTATTTTCTGAATATTTCCAATCTATATCACAAAGGGCTACGATATTCTGAGTGTTCATATTTCGCAGGTTACTGCGTCCTATTCCTCCAACTCCAATTGCAGCGATGTTCAATTGATCACTAGGAGGAGTATATCCCATTCCTGAAATCACCTTACTTGGCAATATTGTAACTCCAGTAGCAATTACTCCCGAATTTTTGATAAATGATCTGCGGGATAATTTATTTGGTATAGCGAATATCTTCATAATGATTAAATTCTTTAAAGTTTACTGTTAATACGAATGGGCAATATAATGAAATAAGAAATTAAATTTAACCTCT
>CBDVAV010000103.1:0-10010 GCA_965372055.1 uncultured bacterium
TCCTTATCGGAACATAATACCCTAGTTACCCCATTACTTAATGAACCGCCGTAGCGCCTATGCTGAAGCTTCGGCGTAAGCATATACGAGAACCGTACGCTTGGCCTGCCCCGCACTTGATGCGGGGGTGGTGTGCCCCAAATGGATGCCTTTGGCAAGAGGCGCACCCCCGCCAAAAAGCGGGGGGCTTATCGCTCACGGCCGTCTACTCGATTATGGGGCTTTTTCCTCCTCACTATCTAAGTTTATATGCCCGCAAACAAATTCTAACAATTCACAAGGGTTTACTTCAATTGCCAATGCAATCATATAAAGTTCATCTGCCCTTAGAAGCGTTGATTTGTTATTTGCCAATTCATTCATCCTCGTTTTACTGATTCCAGTTTTTCTAGAAACCCCTGCTCGATTGACCATTCGTTTTGCGAGATATTCGCCTAATCTTGTCATAATTCTTATAGTAAGAATATGAATTTATATTATCAGTCTTTTTATTCATATAATTTGAATAAAAAGCTTGAATTAAGTCTTATCATGTGTATTATTGTTCCGATTATCTTAATAACAACTCTTATGATCTCATACAATCAAAATAAAAACGAAATTGAACTCACAATTCCAGTTGCAGATATAGCCGAGCTGTACAATTACCAAAAAGGGTTATTGGCTATTCTAGCTGAAGTAGAAATCAATGATTGTGATAAGGAGTTAAAAGAAAACTTAAAGTCAGTCTATCAATTACTTGGACACTTTCTACTTGATCATAATTTTTTAAATCAACACAAACTATTATTGAATGAGTACAAGGATATGATTGTGAAATATGCTGATGGGAGAGTTAAAGGGTTAGATGATTTTTAAGATTATATGCTTGAATGTTTCATTTTTGAATCTGATCATGCTAAAAAGGGTTTAGTTACTTCCAGTAAAGTGATTCCGTAAACCTAGTGAATTATTTTTTAGGCCTCTGGGATGGGGGTTTTATTTTTGGCTTTTGTTCGTTCTTGTTTAATTGTTGTTTAAGTAGTTGTTGGAAACAAAATTCCCCAGCCAAAGGCAGGTAAGCTCAATCCTACGGGATGACTAGGCCTTATCGGATTACTCCTAATTCCCAGTGATCTCAATCACTCCTGCCCCATGATAACTGTGGTATTCCCCATTATACATTGCATCTGCACCAACCGGACCCATCTGAAATTTACCTTTTGAAACTGCCCTCACGATGTAGTAATAATGGCTTTCCTTATTATTAACATTTACAAATAAATTGATGCGGTCATCCCGTATATCCTGATATTCTGGAGAAGACCTGTCACTGATCCAATCCATTCCCGGCACATCCGAGATTCTGGGGTTCTCAATTTCAAAGCCACCTGGTAACATATCTGTAATCACTACGTTTTCCACGTAGGCATTTGTAAGTCCTTGTATGGAAAGCCGTACCACTACCAGGTCATTTTGCTTGAATTTATTGTCGAAAATTGGCCTGCCATAACGGTCATAAAACTGTTTCCTGATTCTCAGATAACTATCTTCTTCTGTATAAGTGCCATCTGCGCTTATACCCTCGGCATCCCAGAAATAATAGAGCTGCCCAGTACCAGAAGCAATGATTTCTGCATTTGTACCGTTGAGTTGCTCAGTGTTTAGGGTGATTGTCCGGTTATCAAATTCGGCGACCTTTTTTCCTTCGCAATTAATAGTTGCTTGAATATCACTGGCAGCAGCTTTTCGGGCAATCTTACCCATTGCCAAAAAACTGAACGACCGCTCCTGGGTATTCAGGTATCTCCTGTTTTTTAATGCTTCTGATACGTGTTTGGCCATGATTGGGACTTGCTGGTTATCTGGATCGACCTCCAAAAGCGAATTCAAAGCCAAAGCTTCGTCCCTTACATGTGAATAAAAACTGCCCCCGAAGGTGCTGTTTGATTCCTCACCCTGAAATGCCGCGGGTAAAACCTGAGCATACTTTCTAGTATCCCCCGCCAGGTAATAAGCAGCAGCAAGTAAGTATTTGCTATCCAAGCTCAACTCATGAAGGTTAGACTTGTAATAGTTCATAGTGGACATTTGTGATCTTCCAGCCAGAGCCAATACGTATAATGAGTAAATGCTTTCTTTGGCTACTATTTTTTTATTTTGATTCCGGTTATAATAGTAGGTGATAAATTTCTTGTCCTTTAACTTATTCTTTAAGTAATCCAGTAATTTATTCAACATTGAAATGTTTACTTCATACCCGGCCTTTTTAGCCTCTACTAAGAAATGAGCAGCATAAGCACTGCCCCACCAAGTCTCCCTTCCTCCCCCCGGCCAATAAACCAATCCACCATTGTACAATTGCATCATTGATATCTTTTTAATTGCTTCTTGTACATTGTATGCAGGATTGGCATCTTCATCATCGGTTTTTAAAAGGTCATTGGCAATGTCACTAAAATAAAGCTGGGGGAAAGCACTTGAAACCGTTTGTTCAATGCAACCATAGGGATATCTCACCAGGTAGTGTAGATCGTCTGTAAACTCCACCAGAGGAGACTTACTTACTATCAGTTTATTGTCAAGGCTTGATTGGATAAAATTATTTCCTTTCCCCATAATTATTTTTTCTGTATCCCCTGATTTTACAATCCCTGAGCCATTTAACTTTTGTAATGGAGCCGCTGGCCTTATGGTAATATCTGTCTCATTGATGAATTCCTCACCCAAAGCATCTACAGTGATTTTAATGTTTGATTGTCCAATTGCAGGATTAGCCAAAACTTGAAACATTGCTTCTTTTTCCTGGTTGGCAGGGATATTAATTGTCTGTTCTTCGGAACCATTAATTGTTACCGGGCCGGAGGTCTCAATGCTAACTTTAGCTTTAGTACTACTACCAGTGGTATTACTGACAATTACGGGTACCTGTACCACATCTCCAGGGCTAAAGAATCGGGGCAAGGCAGTACTAACAACTATCGGATCCGCAACTTGAATATTTGAAAATAACGAGCCGAATTTATTATCCTTATACGATACGGCCATCACCCGCAGATTGCCAGAAAATTGGGGAATTTCGATTTCATAAACAGCGTTTCCCTGATTATCAGTTTCCAGGATACCACTCCAGAAAGCAACCAACTTAATGCGTTTGTTGGTCATAGGATTTACCCTCTTGTCCATGGCCATTCCGTCCCCTCCTGTACTACTGGAAGCAATTTCAGGAAATAGGTAAGGGTATATATCATGTGATGTAACCTCCAAAGCCCTTTTGGCATAGAAAAACCCAAAAGGATCCGGGGTGGTATAACCTGTTAATTGTAATATCCCTTCGTCAACTACCGCTACTGTAATTGCACTGTTCGGTTCGGATTTCAGTTTGATGGTTTGCTTTGTACGTGACCTTGAATTAGTTACTGCATCTATTTCGACATTTATTTTACTTTTGAGATCTTCCACTATCATCGGTGCAAAACCGTGCGCTACTGTCAATGGAATGTCAGAGACTTCATGTGGTTTAAACAAGGTTGCGGTGATGTAGACATTGGGTACATGTTCCCGGGTGATTTTTATTTGAAAACTGGCAGCTCTTTTATCTGTATCTATGTAAAAATGGTCAAGCAAGTCTTCGTTTTCCACGGTGACCAAAACCCGTCCAGAGAAAGGTGCTTTGAGGATAACATTGGCTACATCACCGATTTCATACTTGATTTGATCCAGGGTAATATCAATCTGCCCTTCATTATTTACCTGGAATGAGCTATTACTGGTCCGGCCCCATCCATAAACATAAAATTCCTGTTTAACATAACTTCGAACTCCGGGTTTGGTAATCCTGATCTCATACCGTCCAGAGGTTTCTGGGGTAAAAGTAAAGTGGTTAGCAGTTCCATTTAATGTAATGGTTGTTTTTTCTAAAAGTTTTTCAACTTTTTGTGAATTGTATCTGAAATAACTTCCAGACCTGGTTAGAACGGTTTTGTACTCGTGTTTTATTAAACTTATTTCTGCCTTTACATTGTTTAATGCCCGGTCTTCCTTATCAACTGCAATAAGAGGGACATTTAATGGTTGATTGGTCCTAAAATAATATACAATATTTTTAATGCCATAGAATGTATTCTGGGTATATATTTTCGCACTTTGTCGACGGTTGACCGGCCTTCCTGTTTCGTCAAATACTGTAACAAAGATATCGGACTGCAATAAGCCCATATCCTTGTAAGTGGTAGGAATATGAAAGTTTTCATCAGCTAAACCCTCTGAATCCGTGGTTCCTGATCTGAGGTCGCGGTCGAAGTAGGTGTCACTGCCTTGTAATGAAAAAGAATAATCTGAATACACTTTACTTCTAAAGCTCAGTTTTTTTGTTGAATAATCTACTTCATAATTGCGGTTGGCAGCCGGGGGGCCAAAAAAGTTTGTTGCAGTAATATTTAGTTTCAATGTTTCACCAATATTGAATTCCTCTTTATCCAACTCAGCTTCAACCTTGATTCTATCAGGCACGAATTCTTCGACAGCTATTGATTTTGTACTTAACAGTACATCGTTCGAAGTGAATAACTGTACCAGGTAAGATCCGGTTAAACTGGATGCAGGTAGGCTGATGGATGTCTCCAAAGATCCATATTTATTCAGCGTTTTTCTGATAGTAGTGTATTCCTTACCACTGGAAGTTATTAATTTGAGCTTAACGGGTATTTCACCTGGCGACTGCCACTCGTAGTCCCGTAATATGGCCGTAAGGTTGATTTTCTCGCCAGGTCTGTAAATATCCCTGTCGCCATAGATAAAGGCCTCAATTCCCACGGGGTTCATGTATTTGCCTCCCACTTCAAACCGGGAGGTATTTACCCTTG
The DNA here is from genome assembly GCA_965372055.1 of uncultured bacterium. Classification (GTDB taxonomy): domain Bacteria; phylum Bacteroidota; class Bacteroidia; order Cytophagales; family Cyclobacteriaceae; genus CBDVAV01. Next base: position 4,845 of record CBDVAV010000103.1, read on the forward strand.
TTTTATCAAACGCCAGAAAGTTGAAATCATCACCCATTTTAGCGGTCACCATGGAAATCTTGAAACCTTCGGGGGATTGTTCATTAATGTCCAATCTGGCATGACCATCGGAATCGGTTACAACATTTCCTACAGCCTGATTGTTGGTCCCAATAAAGGCTATTTCAACACCAGCTATCGGTTGGGCTGATTGTAGGGAATTGGCAAAAACTGAAACACTGGTTTTTCCAGATTTTGCGATCAACCCGATGTCGGATATATTGATGACTTTATTGGCTTTAAGATAATATTTGTCAGACGCATTTACTTCCAAAATATAAAGGCCTTGGTAGTCCGGAACTTTATCTTCAAAATCCATGGTCAGAATTTTATTAGGCCCAAAACCAGCCAGTGAAGATGATTCAATCTCTTCTTCCCAGATTACATCTCCAAGATTCGTAGCTTCATAATAATTGTAACTGTAGTGGTATTCGCCAGTTTCATAATCATACCTATAGTTGCTGGACCTCAAAAATGTCAAAATATTATTTTGGTATAATTTTGTAATTTTTACCTTTACTTTTGGAACATTGATAATGGATACCTCCAAATTCCTGTGGCCTTTTCCTGCCAGATAAACACTTTTTTGATCATTGAACTTAATTTGAGGCCTTAACTTGCCGAATGATATATCTTGGTTGAAATCAAACTTTAACTTTCCTCCTAACGTGCCTTTCAGATTCTCCCTGACAATCAATTCATATTTATGGTTTACATCGAATTCTTCACTTACTATGGTAAAGCTTTGTGATTTAATGTCTATCTCATACGTGATCTTGGGAGTTATCCCGATAAAGCTTTTTATATCAATTTCTGAAACTTGTTGTGTGGTAGCGATTTCAATTATCCCCTGGGTGCCGTCATGAGTAGTGTTTACGTTAAGTATAGAAAACCTGTAAGGAGATTGTATTTCCAGCAATTCTTCAAATAAATTTTTTGTCGCAGACTTACCATTTGAAGCTTTTAACCCACTTCCAATGATCAATTTAGAACTGTAAACCTTGTCTTCCATGATCACATCCGGTACTAACACAGTCACCGAGCTAGACTGATTTCGCGTGATTAATTGAATACTTTGATCTTCCCCATCCACTTCAAAACTTGCCAGTTTAAACAATTCTTCGGGGTTGACATCATAGTTGAAATTTAAATCAAGATGTACTTCGGCTTCCTGTCCTGGACTTTCTGACTTCCAATATGCCCTGGCTTCTTGAAGTTGTAGATATGGGGTATGAAATTTAAGCGGAGTATTATCAATACCAGTGCCTTGTTTAAGTCTTGATAAGGATTTTGACAATGTAGCTTGATAATCAGTGGCGGGGGCTAATTCTTCAAGAGGTGAGAAAATCAGTTCATCCCCAGATCTCCATTTATATGCACCATGAATTTGTGGCTCAAAATTGATGTAGGAAACTGTGTCCCACTTACCTAACATTTCATCAGTGGCAACACCTTGATTGAAGATAAAAACAAGGTTTCCAGTGGTTGGCACTTCTTGATCAAAACTGGTCTCAATTATTTTTAATGTACCCTCATCACTTGGTGAGCAACCAGAGATCAAAGAAATCATAACCAGTGCAGACAAATAATTTTTCATGGCTGTTTTAGGTATTGTTGGAGTAAAATTGTAAATAAAATATTTATAGTTGCAATAATTTTATGTTTTTGAAAATTTAAATTCTGTATATAAATTACATAAAATCTCAACCATTCTAAAGATAAGTGAAAGGTTTGGGGATGTTTAAGATGTTTAAGATGTTTAAGATAGTAAAATGGCATAAACTCTATTTGAGCCTGGTCGGGTTGATTCTTCTTCTGCTTATACTTAATTATACATTTCCATTACGGTTAAAAATAGATTACTCAACCATAGTTCTTGATAATAAAGGTAAAGTTGTGCATGCCTTTTTAACCAATGATGAAAAGTGGCGGATGAAGACCGAACTTGAAGAAATTACTCCAACTCTAAAAACGGCCATCCTATTTAAAGAAGATCGATTTTTCTACTATCATCCGGGGGTTAATCCATTCTCAATAATCAGGGCATTATGGAATAATTTAAGTAAGCAAAAAAGGACTTCTGGTGCATCAACCATTACCATGCAGATAACAAGAATGCTGGAACCAAAAGAAAGGACTTATATTAACAAGTTTAAGGAGATGTTTAGAGCCTTTCAGTTGGAATGGATGTTTTCCAAGGATGAAATTTTACAGTTATATTTTAATCTTTTGCCCTATGGAGGAAATATTGAGGGTGTAAAGGCGGCATCTGTTTTATATTTTGAAAAATCACCGGATCAATTAAGCCTGGCAGAAATAACGGCGTTATCTATAATTCCAAACCGGCCCTCATCACTGGTTTTGGGAAGTACTAACGATTTGATCTTAAAAGAAAGGGACAAGTGGCTAAAGAGATACAAAGAGGATAAATTATTTGATGATCAGGCAATTGAAGATGCACTAGAAGAATCTCTGGATGTAAGACGACATCAATCTCCCAAAAGGATTCCTCATCTCTCGTATAGGTTAAAAAGCAAATATGTGGCTTTACCAATAATTCAAACTTTCATCGATTTTAACAAGCAAGAGAAGATAGAAGGGATTACAACTAATTACATCAATCGATTGTATTACCGTAATATAAAAAATGCTGCAGTTTTGGTAGTAGACAATAAAACCGGCCAGGTTGTTACATATATAGGATCCGCCGACTTTTACAACAAAGAAGACGCAGGGCAAGTTGATGGTGTGAGGGCAATCCGCTCACCAGGAAGCACTTTAAAACCACTACTTTATGGAATTGCCATTGATAAAGGTTTGTTGACCCCAAAAATCATGATCAGTGATGTGCCTACTAATTTTGGCCCCTATGCTCCTGAAAATTATGATCAGCAATTCCATGGGAAAATCAATGTGGAATTTGCACTTTCCAATTCATTAAATGTCCCTGCGGTTAAGGTTTTGAATGATGTCGGGGTTAACGAGTTTATTCTCAAATTAAAGAATGCAGGTTTTAGCCAAATCGCCAAAGATGAATCCAAGCTTGGATTGTCCATGGTACTTGGAGGATGTGGGGTAACCTTAGAAGAACTCACTTCCTTATTTTACACTTTTGCCAACAACGGAGTAAATAAACCCATTGGATATATCAAAGACCAGAGCAACTATTTAGGGCAACAAATTATATCATCTGCTGCAAGTTTTATGGTTACAGAAACTTTGATGAAAGTTACCCGCCCAGATCTTCCCTTACAATGGAGAAATAGCGCTCATTTGCCAACTGTTGCCTGGAAAACAGGGACATCTTACGGCAGAAAGGATGCCTGGAGCATCGGGTATAACCAGAATTATACGGTTGGTGTTTGGATTGGAAACTTTTCAGGTATAGGCGTCCCGGATTTAAGTGGTGCCGCCATTGCTGCCCCATTGCTATTTCAGATTTTTAATACCCTTGACTATGATTCTGATGCTGATTGGTTTTTCGCCCCCGAATCAGTGGACTTTAGGTTTGTATGTTCTGAGACAGGTATGGTTCCAAGCGAGTTTTGCGAAAATTCTGTCATGGACTATTTTATTCCGGGAGTATCCAGTTCCCAAAAATGCGACCATCTCAGCAAAACATTTATTTCTATGGATTCTACCTTAACCTATTGCACAAGTTGCCTTCCTTCGGCGGGGTATAAAACAACTTATTACCCTAACCATCCTCCTGAAATCATCACTTGGTTTGAGGCCAACCAGGTAAGTTACCTCAAACCCCCTGCACACAACCCTGATTGTGAGCGGGTTTTTGTTGAAGGCCCACCACTGATTACCTCGCCGGTGGATGGCATGGAATACCTGATTGACAAGTCAGATACCATGCAGATCATGCTTAGTTGCAATGCCAACAATGATGTGAGCAAAGTTTATTGGTATGTAAACAACCGCTTCTACAAGTCTTCTGAAGTGGGACAGAGTGAATTTTTTACTCCCACCGAGGGTAAGGTCAAAATTTCTTGTACCGATGATAAGGGCCGAAATACGGATATTTCCATTACAGTGAAGGCGGTAAGTTTGTAAATTGAGCAATCCCGCACAACTATTTAAGTTCGCTCATATTTGGATATATTTCCAACGTGCGTTATATTTGACGTACGATATAATTAACGTACGTCAAATATGACTTTATACAATAGCCCTTCTCATGGTTCAGTAAAAAAAGTAGATGATATCATCGGGAGAGAAACAGAAATGGCCAAATTCTGGAAAATTCTGGAGAAAAAGAGCCTCTTGATATCTTCGGTGAGAAGAATGGGGAAAACCTGCATCTTAAAAAAAATGTGTGCTCAACCTCCCGACGGGTGGGTTGGAGTTGAGTATTTCGTTCAAGGTAAGTCTAGTCCAGAAGAATTTGTATTTGATTTGGAGAAAATATTATTAGAAAAAGGGATTGCTAAAAAACGATTTAAAAAACTTAGAGCTTGGGTTAACGAAAACATTACTGACAAGGATTTTAACTCATTTAAAGTGCCCTCATTCAGGGGGAAATGGAAAGGGATGCTGGAGAAAATTGTAGAAGGACTGGTGGAAAATGATTCAAAAGTTGCAATAATGGTTGATGAATTTCCATTGCTGTTATGGAATTTAATATGCAGAGGGGAAGATCACGCAAGGCAAGCCATGGAGTTGTTAGACGTCATGCGGTCACTACGGGAGAGATACGAGGCCATTTCAGATGTAAGGTTTCTGTTTTGCGGTTCAATAGGGATGAATATCGTTTTACAAAGATTAAAATTGGAATACGGTTATATGGGAGAACCGATAAATAATATGGCAAGGGAACTTGTACTTGAAATGTCGGAAGAAGATGCAATAGAGGTATGCCATCATTTTCATGAAACTAATAATATAAAAAATACAAGGAATGTATTTCAAAGAATAATATTGCTTACTGATAGAATGCCATTTTATATTGAAATGGTTTTTGCTTTCCTTGAAAAAAAGCAAAATTATGATCCCGCTGAAAAAGATATTGATGAAGTTATTACCTTAATTTTAAATGACCCTACAGACAACGGGGAATTTGCCCATTTTGGGGATCGGATTTCTACTTATTATCTAGAGGACGAAAAATTAACTGCTAAT
>CBDVAV010000104.1:0-9996 GCA_965372055.1 uncultured bacterium
CCTATGATGGTTTCTTCTGTTGCATTATATCCAAATAAAGCACTGATTAAATCCTGAAATCCTGGCTCACTGGCAGGTATGGCAAAGCCAATTAGCTGACCGGATTGGTCGTAGCCAATAAAAATGTTTTTAGTCTCCTCATTACTTTTATCAACTTCTGATGATTCATCGCTTTTTAAAACCAATTTCCCATCTTGTAATTGAAGTGTTTTATATGATTGGCAAGATGGCAGTACTTTGAATATTGCTTTTTGTAAAGCTTCAGCTTTATTGGCCTCGATTATTGGAAGTGTTAGCAAATATACTACCACCAGTATAAGTCCTGAAAACAAACCGGCTAAGCCTAGGGTGGCAATCAGCCGAAATGAACTTGCTTCAGTAGGCTGGCTTTGTTCTGGATTTTCCTGTATGTTTTCTTCTTCTTTCATTTATGTCCGTAAACTCTTGATTTAGAAAATCTATTGATCAAAGGTGTTGCAGCATTCATCAGTAAAATGGCATACATAACACCTTCGGGCAAACCGCCCCAAACTCTAATTAATACTACCAGGAAGCCTATCCCAACGCCAAAGATCCAGACTCCCCTGACCGTTAGTGGTGACGATACCGGATCTGTGGCCATGAAGACAACCCCAAGCAATAATCCTCCGGAAAGGATCATGAACCAGGGAGATGGATAGATTTGAGGATCAATTAGGTAAAGGATACCAGAGAAGATACCCACAGCCAATAATATGGACACAGGTATTCGCCAGTTGATAATTTTCCTTACCACCAGATATAGACCAGCCATGATAAATAGGACGCCGCATGTTTCCCCAAGTGAACCACTTGTATTACCAAAAAATAATTGCATAATATCAGTGGGTATTTGATCGAATTTCATTGAGGCCAGTGGAGTAGCCATTGAATATCCATCAACATTTTCACTTTGATAAAAAGGAAGTGCAAAATTCCCGCCCCTGGATGCAAAATATCTTCCATCCGGAGGAGCCCAGGTGGTAATTGCTGTAGGAAAAGCTGCCTGAAGAAACGCCCTGCCAAGCAAGGCAGGATTAAATATATTTTGACCTAATCCCCCCCAAATTACTTTGCCCATGCCAATAGCCACCACGCCACCAAGAAAAACCATCCATAAAGGGAAACCAGGAGGCAGGGTAAGAGCAAGCAGCATTCCCGTGATCAAAGCACTTCCATCTTTCAGGGATTTCCCCCTTGGCTTTAACTTATCAAAATACCATTCTGTAAGCAGGCAGGAAGTAATTGCCGTCAAGCTAATAAGTAAAGTACTTAGTCCGAAGTAGTAATATGCTATCAAAAATATTGGGATCAGTACAAAAACTATCTGGAACATCATCCAAGGTGTAGTATCCTTGGAATGAAGATAAGGGGCAGTTGAGACCGAAAGTTTCTTACCAATTTCAGCCATGTAATTCCATGATTTTTCGCTTGCGGATCATTCCTTTACCTACCCTGATATTTTGTACCAAGGGAATACCAGAAGGGCAAACATAGGAGCATGCAGCGCATTCAAAACAATCCATTACATTGTTTTCTTCCATTTCGTCCCAAAGTGCATTTTTTGATAAAAGCCCCAAAAGGGATGGGTTCAAAAACAAGGGGCATGCCTCAAGGCAACGGCTGCAACGGATACAACTATATTCTGACATGTCAAGGACCTCATTCTCAGTAAGGATCAATATCGAAGATGTTCCTTTCATTACTGGAATATCCAGGCTTTTCTGAACTATGCCCATCATTGGCCCGCCCAATAGAAACCGGGATGCATCTTCCGTTACCCCCCCGCAGAAATCAACCACTTCCCTAATAGGAGTTCCTATGGGTATCATCAGATTGGCGGGGCGTCTGATGGCTGTTCCGGTGACTGTAATCACCCTTTCGGTAAGCGGCTCTGATCTTCTGAAATAATGAGAAAGGGCAACGATTGTCCCCACGTTTGATACCAGGGTTTCCACGTCCAAAGGTAGCTTCCCAGAGGGAACTTCTTTTTCTAGAACCGCCGTGATAAGCATCTTTTCTGCACCCTGAGGATATTTTACTTTTAAGGGAATTATCTCTATTGGCAATTCACTTGCTTTTGCTTCCTCATTGAGAACTCTGATAGCATCAGATTTATTTATTTCTACCCCAATAAATATCTTTTCAACTTTAAGAAAATACTGCAATATCCTTATTCCATCGATCATGGCTTTAGGATATTCGAGCATAATTCGGTGATCAGAAGTTAAAAACGGTTCACATTCACAACCATTGATCATTAAGTACTTACAAGTTTTCTCTGGAGGGATTGCAAATTTAACGTGTGCCGGGAAGGCAGCCCCCCCTAATCCAACCAACCCCGATGTTTGAACAGCCTTGATAAACTGCCCCATGTCCATATTATCGACATCAATAGGTATAGCTTCAATCATTTCTTGGGGTGAAAATGGATCAGCTTTTATACGAATAGCGGGGAGTGCCTGCCCGTTTGGGTGGTTAAAAAGATCAACTGCAGAAACGGTGCCTGTCACCGGTGAATGAAGTGCCACGGAAACATAACCCTCCGATTCAGCAATCATTTCCCCTCTATGAACTTTCTGCCCTTTTTTTACAATAGCTTTTGATGGTGCCCCAATATGCTGTGACAACGGTAATGTATACTCATCGACAAAGGGCATTCGTTCAAGGGCACTATGGGCAGTAATCTCTTTAAATTCTTCTGGATGAATACCATTTTTAAACGAGATCGTGGTGGTCACCGGGTTGTCATTGGTATTTATCATCTTAATTTTTTCGTCTGATATCAGTTAACCTTGTTATGGGCATATAGTGCCATTAGTTTATCTTTAAGTTTTTTCTTTACTGCCTCCATCTGATGCCTTTCCTGTTCTTTGAGTTTTGTCTCGTAATCCGATTTAAGCCCTTCAATTTCTTTACTATGTTTCTCTTCCATTTCTTTTTCAACCTGGTCCCGAAGTTTCTGTGGGAACGGGGTTATCAATCCCGCTATTTCCCTCAATGTATTCCAATCCATTAATGTTCTGATTGTTGTTTCAATGATTGGATTGGAAACAGAAGACTTTTTTAAAGTCCCATTTTCATCAACCCAAAAAATGACAGGAATTAAACTCTGTCGTGAATTATCATCGATAGATAAATATTCGGAAATTGGAACAGCTTTGCCCTGCCCTTCTTCATAAGTCTTAAAATGGTGTTTCAAATCTTTTTGTGTGAATGCCCAATCAGCAAAAGTCAACTTATATTCAATGGATTTTTCTTCATTATCCTCGATATTGATAAGTGTTTCTGTTACCCAATCTTCATCTTGCATAGGGTTTGCACTGAGATCAAGGGATGAATTTAAGTACCGACTTTTATGATCAGGTTTACAGCAGAGGGTGGGAAAAGTACGCGTATTCCTTGCTAATGATGCCAATTCTGACCAATGCTTGGCTTTCCCGGTATGATTATCAGGAATATACAAGTTGAAAAGTGCGGAACTTGATTGTTGAATCCCGCTTAATATACCATTGAAAATGTAATTGCTGGTTTCGAATGAGGACTGAAAAATATAGGTATTTCTCAAAGCCAACGTGGGTAAAACAAGGTCTAATCCAGTCGATTGTTTTGGCCCTCCGACTATGCGCATAGAATCGTCATTATTGATTATCAATACCTTTATTGGATACTCGCCAGATAAAACGGTAATCAAACTTGACAGGTTCAATTGTTCATCTGCACTTTTATTTATTACCAATATTATGGGAGGGATAATCGATTTCTCCCGATCACTTAGATTCGCCCAATCAAGCCTGGCTATTTCCAGGTCATGTGTTTCTGGATCATACTTGTCCTTTACCTCAAGTTCGGCCCTCCTGATCAGTTTAATGTTATCCAACTGATGTCTGAGATGTCCTTTGAACAGGCCAATAGCTATTTCAGGATTTGTATTGTCCCATTCTAGCAAAACCGGGGAATTAAACACGTTGTAAGGATATTCGCCTATCCAGTCTGCTGATTTTGAATTTATCATGGTCAAACCAAATCTTGAACGACCAATCCCCGTAAATCCATCGGTGAGGAGCCAATGTAAATTTTTTAGGGCACTCACCAGTTCCATTTTCCGATTTAACTCCTGGGTATCAACCAACTTTAATTGGCTTTTGGCACCTAGTTTATTAATGACTTCGTCAATGGGTAATTTTTCACCATGAACTTCATCAATCACCTTGGACAGTGCCTCAAAATTTTCCTTTGGCAGTGCATCACTAAGTTTTGAATGGATATTTTCTGATAGCTTATTGATAAACTCCGTCAATTTACTGTTCAGTTCAATTATTTTAGGTTGGATGGCACATTCAGTTATCGAAGACATCAGGTGCATCATCGCTTTTGTCGGTGAGCCAGATTCAGAATCATTGCCACCCGACATGGACAAATTAAAGTTTCTGCTGAGAAGGATGGAAGCAAAGTGATTGTATTCGTCATCTTGCAATAATCTTGTGATGGTGTCACCAGCAGTATCAGGAAGCTGTTCCCAGGTATTGAAATCAGTGGTGATCCTACTCAGTGATTCAGGGGTTTGTTCCTCCATTTCAAGGGCATCCTCCTGGCAAACTTGTGCACAATCCCCACAGCCTGTACATGCATAAGTATTTACTGCCAACGAAAATAATTCACCTGTACCCTTATCTTGTGCTTCAGGGTTGGTAAAGAATGGTTCGGTCACAGCTACAGGAAAACTGCTGATAATATTCAATATTGAATTGAATTCTTCTTTGGTGGTTTCCAACTTTTCTCCTTCCAACTTCATTTGATCTGCCAGCTTATCAAAAGCTTGAGGAAGAAAATCGGATATTGATTCAATCCTCTCCGATCCTTTTATTACACCTATGGCTTTTTTTGCAAGGTTTTTAACCATCGGTGTTAGCTTAGAAATTTGAATCCCATTTGATGCTGCAATGGATATGGCTCCTTTGATTAAAGCTTCAGGTCCCAAAGCAATGGATGAAATTGCTGCATGCGGACAGTAAACGAAACAATCTCCACACCCGGTACAGTTTTTTGCTTCAAAAACTGGAATGTTTTCACGCTTTGAACTTAATCTCATAAAATTCGCAGTGGCAGAAGGGACATGGGACAATGCCTGGAAAGGGTCTATCATGACATCATTTTCCTCATCGTTTTCGTAAAAATATCCAGTATTGTTATAAAATCGGGATAATTGGGAATATGGCGGGCCTTTGTCTTTAAATTGGCGAATCACAAAAGGCTTCTCTTGCATGGAATGTTCATCTTCTGGCTTTTCCATAAACCCCTCAATCTCTTTAAATTCAGAATACCCGGTTTTAATTCCAAGATCGATATTACTATCAAATGAGGAGTATGTATCCACGTAATACTTCTCTATTTCTTTGAATAATTTTTTTGAATCCCGGCTGTCCTGAAATAAAGAGCTCAGGATTTTAATGGTCAGTCCTGTTAAAATCTGACTGGATATTCCATCAGGAGTAGACAGATGATAAATCTTTAGGTTTTTATTTTTTATGTCGTCACTACTTTTACTGGGAATCTTACCCAAATCATTACTTGAATTGTTGAAGGAGACCAGAATAAAAGTACCTCCTTGTTTTACAGAACTTAGTATGTTCTTGTTTGATCTTAGAAAAGGCAGGCTGGTGATAATGCAATCAAATTCTTCTTCCTTTTCAATTGGTGAAGGATATGGTTCATCAGTAAGAAACAGGTTATATCCAATTGTATCGCTTGAGAATTTACCAGTAATTCTTAGATCATAAAGGTGTTGAATTACACCAAATATATTTTCAGTTGCACTTTGTAATTTTAATTCATCAGGTAAAAAGGAATACTTGATTGCAATTGAATTACCTAATTTTGGAAGAGGTTCACTTTTATCAGGTAAAAAATTGTTTCCTATTTCCGGGTAATCCCTAATTATATTTTGAGCCAGAATTTCCTGTTTTGGCAATACGGAAGACTTGCAAACAGGATTGTTACCCAAATAAAAATTATTGACAGTGCGCTTCTCTTTAAGCATGTTATCATAAACCACCAGAACATCATTATAGAGCAAATCCTCCCCATTGACCCCGTATGTCCCCTTAAATATCGGAGGCATTGAAGAGTTATTCTTCCCAATGGAAGTAACTATGAGATTGTACATCCCATCATTTAAAGACCCTTCGAGAACAGTGGCTGCTTTTTTGCCAGATAAAAGTGATTGTAATTCCTTGGCAGGAAAAGGTTGAATTAAATTTAGTCCTACACAGCCAACCTTTTTGTTTTTGGATCGAAGATAATCTACAATCGGTACTACTTTATGAAAGGTTGGCCCGGCAGTAATAATTAGATATTTCGCATCATCCGCTTTATGCGTTCGAATTCCGTTGTATGACCTGCCTGTTATCTCAGCAAATTCTTTAAAAACACTATTTATTATTTCAGGAAGATGCTCAAAGAAATACCATTGGTTGGCAATTATTTGATCGGCAACCTCTTTCATTCCCTTTTTCGCACCCCTTAAAGTTGGAAGATCAAAATTGAATTGGATCGGAATCCTCCGGCGGGTATTCCCAAATATCATTTTTTGCGCTGGGGTAGGGCTTTCGATATGATCATCAGGATCACCCAGAAATTGTCTGATTATTTCTTCCGTGGGAAGGTTTACATTTTGCAAAGACGAAGCAAGGTTGTTACCATCAACTAGATGGATACATGGGACCATTGATAACTCGGCAATTTTATGTGCTATTAAGCTAAAGTCAACTGCTTCTTGAACATTTGTTCCAACAAGTTGAAAACAGGGTATGTTTGAAAAGGTATTGAGATCATTAAATCTGCCATTTGATGAAGTCATTACAACGTGAATCACTAAAGCCAAGTGTCTTTCGGCTACGGACTTTACCAGGTTATGGTTGTTGGCCAACGTATTAGCATCAATCATGGCACCAGTTCGAAGACCAGATTGAGCCATTCCTGTATTGAATGATAAATCTGTGGAATTAATTTGATGTACAAATCTTCCAAAGAGGTTTAAAGCTTTCCCGTCAGTGATTTTTTGAGAAGATTGATATCCTTCACTTATATTTCTTTCGATCAGGTCAATTGCCGATTGTCCCGTCAAAAGTAGATTCTTTCCAAATATGTTGTTCTTCCTCTTCATTGCCAATAGGTATATTTGGGATTGAGCTCGACACGTCCAATTGGTAAAGTACTCTTTTTCTGATCTTCAAATTGTTGACCTTCCAACCACACTATTGCATTTGTGGGGCATCGTCTGATGGCTTGGTGTGTGGCAAGGTGATTAAGATCGTAGTTTATCACTGCCAAATTATCTATCATCGAAATAAGGCCGGGCCCGGCATCTGCTTCACAAAGACCACAGGCAGTGCAAGCCACGGAACATTTCTCTTCTGCCGCATCCCCTTCTATCAATGATTTACACTGCACTATCAACTTTTGACTTATTGGCATTATCGTAAACAAGTCTTTTGGGCAAATCTCAATACAATCGTTACAGGCTGTGCATAATTCAGGGATAACCACTGGAAGTCCGTTTTCATTCATTTCTATGGCATCAAAATCACATACTTCCTCACAATCCCCAAGGCCGAGGCAACCCCAGCTGCAATCCTTTGGTCCATCTGATACTACCGCTTCCCCCCTGCATGTTTTCATGGTACCCCGGTATTCAGCCAGGTTTTGTGCTTCCTTTATCCCTCCTGCACATAATAACCGGGCAACACGTTTTTCTTCCATACCCACATCCACGCCCAGATAATTGGCGATTTCTTCTATTCCTGATGGAGATGAAACCGTACATTTCCCAGGGGTTAATTCACCGGAAACAATTTTTTCTGAGAAAGCCCGGCATCCCGGCACACTACAAGCACCACAATTGGTTCCGGGCAGCATATCCTCCACTATATCTATTCTTGGATCCTCTTTTACCCGAAGTTTTTTGTAAGCAATGGCTATAATTGTCCCAAACAACAAGCCTAAACCAATTAATATTCCCAGTGCTATGGCAATCTCTAAAACCATAAGAATTAATTATAGGGTTCTGCTCTTTTGATCAAATCTTCCAATCCATTTTCACTGGGATTTAGGGGTACTCCTGGGTGAATTATATTAGGGGGGCATTTTTCTGCTGCTTCTACCAATTCCGCGAAAGTTCCCGCACTGGCATCAGCGAGGTATGCTTGTTTGTCATCGTTGTATTTAAACATATTATTATTGAGGTCAGTACACTCATTACAAGTGGTGCAAAGAATGGAATCGATCCATGGTTCGGCCAATGAAAGATCTTCTTCCTCTACATTTTCCTCTTCCTGTTCGTCTGCTGTAAGGGTTTCTTCAGATTTTTTCTCTTCAACAGGTGCAGGGATAGAAGCAGCAATTGGAAGTGAATCAGGTAATGCTACCGTATCTATGTCCAATAGTACTTCTGATAATCTTTTCATTGCTTCCCCAGCGGTTTCTTCTTTAACCGTTTTGATTTCCTGTTCATGGGTCAGCTTTAGTGATTCAATTTCCTTGGATGATTGTTCTTCAACTTCTGCCCTTGTTTTTTCAATGGCTTTTTTGACGTGATAATTTTGGACACCACAATTCTCACGGATAAAATGCCAATAGTCGAGCCGCTCCTGACATGCAAGTAAAACGGGCCAGGATATCACCACCTTATGTAATAAATTGCCGGCATCTACCATCCACAGGTAAGGTACCTTGGCATAATTTTCCTCAGAAGGCATGGATATGTAGTCTGACAATAAAACCAGGTCATTATGCCAATATTGAGGAGGGACTACCAGGAAATGATCAATAAATGTAGAATTTAGACTGATAAAGTCAGCTGGGGTAAAAGATACTGTCAAGGTTGATTCCACACTATCATCTTGTAAGATGTCAACTTCATATTGAGGCCAATCTTCTTCAGTTTGGGGGTTTACTCCTATATCAAAGCGGTTACCCCAATGTGAGCCCTTATTGGGATCGTAAATAATATTGGGGAAAATCCGGCTTTCGACCGCGGTGTTTGTAAATAGCAACTCATCGTAAGAGCTTTTAAAGTTGAAATCTGGTGACAGGATGACAAACAGTGATGGTGAAAAACATGAAAGCCCTTTTTGAAATCCTTCAAATAAATGGTTGGGATCCACGCTGGTAGACTGCATTACGAAGGTATTTCTATGTGATATTGCAAAAGCTGCTGGTTCTTGAGGGGCTTCGTAGTCCCCTCTTACCGCATTTTCATCATCTGTAAACTTCACAACAGAATCACCTTTGTGGGCAATGAATTTAATTGGCCTGTTGGAAGCCATCAGTTTAGAAAATTCAGTCATTTCAACTCCCATCAATTGATCCGAATCCTCGATCAAAATTATCAAAGGAGTAGAGTTCATTTCCTCTTTCGTAAACGACCTCCAATCAAAATGGGCAAAGTACTCACCATGTAATTCTGTATCGTACTTATTTTTTATTTCCAATTCTGCAATCCTGATTGCTGCCATCACTTCTGCAACTTTTTTCAATTGCTGATCAAATGATTTTGCAGCAGATGAACACCCTTTTCCTTTTTTGAAAGATTTAATTGCACATCCAACCAAGGATTGCTCCCAATCGACAGCTTTGTTATTTAAAAGATTTTCAGCAACATGCGCTATGGCATAATTTGAAAACAGAACTGATTCCGCACTGTTCAATATATTAATAACATTTGAAATCCTTGCTTTCCGGTCTGTAGGCATTATCTCAGAACCCGACTCTGGCAGGACTGTTGACAGCTCATCAAAGTTTATATGCGAAGTGGCAAAATCATAGGAGGTTTTGAGTTCTTCGGGATTTTTACTTTCTGGGCTTTTTTGTTTTTCTACAGAAATAATATCAATTAATTTGGCCTTTAACTGGTTTATTTTCTTTGTCAATTCTTTACTGGCCGAAGAAAAATGCACCTGAATAACTGAAGATAGAATA